>NZ_JBFUGT010000434.1:0-4323 GCF_056402775.1 Rhodococcus sp. P3_B8 | reverse complement strand
AGGACGCGCACGCTATCGGATGGTCCTCACGATGTGACCGTTCTCGGCAACGGTTGATCGACTGTCTTCAGCGGAGTTCGTTGCCGCTGCGCCGTTCGATGCCCCAGGTGCCGGGAGGTCCGTGGAGCTTCTCGTACGCGGCCTTTTCGGCGTCGTGACGGGACGCCTTCCTCGGGTTCTCCAGGTCGGGCGGCAGTCCGTGCCTCTCCAGGCGTCGAGATCGGTTCTGTGCCATGTACGACACCGCATAGAACACGGCGAGCAGCACTCCGAGCAAGACCATGGAGGCTCGCAGTCCGAGCGGCCCCGGGAACAGGAAGAACGCGGCGAAGACCGGAACGAACGGGACCATGCTGCGAACGAGGTGCCGGGGAACCGCCCAGTCACCGACCAGGTCGTTGCGGACCCAGTCCTGCATGGAGTCGGGTAGTTTACGGCCTACCGCGTAGCCCAGCCACTGTAGGGGGCCGGGCCGGGTTCGTTGCGTGTTTCGGGACATGACAATTACCTGTTCATGTTGTGCTGAAGTCGAATTCGACATGATTGTCCTCAGTGATCGAGCGCGCCCGCTCTGAGCGCAGCCTGATTGACGCGGGTGAGAACGTCGTGAAGTTCTTCGAGTTCGGCCAGGCTGACACCGAGCTTTTCGATAACGGCGGGCGGAATTTTCTCGGCCTCCGCACGTAGCGCAGCACCGGCTTCGGTCAGTTCGACATCCAGTTGCCTCTCGTCGGCCCGGCTGCGGGTGCGCGTGATCAGTCCGGACGCTTCGAGACGCTTGAGGAGCGGCGAGAGGGTGGGTGAATCGAGTTGCAGTGCGGTCCCGATCTCCTTGACCGCCATCGGGGCCTTTCCCCAGAGGGCGAGCATGACCAGGTACTGCGGATGCGTCAGCCCCATCGGTTCGAGCAAGGGGCGGTAGACGGCGAGTACCGCCCGGTTCGCGATCGCGAGCGCGAAACACACCTGCCGGTCGAGAGCGAGTAGATCGTCGCCGGCCTTCCCCTGCTGGATGTCTGCGGTCATGCCACTAGGCTACCAGAATGATTCGTGCAATAACTAATATTGCACGAATCATTCTGGAGGTTGCCGGCGATCGTCACGGGAATCGCGCAACGAGGGCATCGAGGCCGGTTCGCGGGCCGGAGAAGAACGGCGTCTCCAGCCGAACGTGCCTGCGCGCGTCAGTAGCGCGAAGGTCTCGCATCATGTCAACTATCCGGCTCGGGTCCGGAGCCTCGAAGGCGAGGATCCACTCGTAGTCGCTCAACCCGAAGGAACTCACGGTGTTGGCCCGCACGTCCGGGTAGGCGCGAGCCGCTCGGCCGTGTTCGGCGAGCTGCCGTCGCCGTTCGGCGTCCGGCAGCAGATACCACTCGAGCGATCGGTTGAACGGGTACACGCACACGAACTGTCCCGGCTTCTCGTCGGCCACATATGCCGCGATGTGGCTGCGGTTGAATTCGGCCGGCCGGTGGAGCGCGACCGCACTCCACACCGTCGTGCACGCTCGACCGAGTCTGCAGCGCCGGAAACCGGAGTAGGCGGCCTGCAATTCCTCGACGGTGTCGGCATGCGTCCACATCATGAAGTCGGCGTCTCCACGTAGTCCTGCGACGTCGTACATTCCGCGGATTGCGACACCGGACTCGGCGACTCGCTCGAGGTATGTGCGCGCATCGTCCACGACCTCGTCGCGGACATCCGGCAGCGCGCCGGGGACCACCTGGAACACGGTGAACATCATGAACCGCACGCGCTGATTGAGTTCGGTGAAGCGAGACCTGGTCAAGGCGCGGGCTACCTCTCGACCGGGACGCCGACCAACGAGCCGTACTCCACCCAGGAGCCGTCGTAGTTCCGGACGTCGGGGTAGCCGAGCAATTCGTGGAGAACGAACCAACTGTGCGCCGATCTTTCGCCGATCCGGCAATAGACGATGATGTCCTTCGTCTCGTCGAGGCCGGCGTCGCCGTACAGGGCGCGGAGCGCGTCCTCACCGAGGAAGGTGCCGTCGTCAGCGGAAGCCTTGGACCACGGCACGTTGACAGCAGTCGGGACGTGCCCCGGAACCTGGGGTTGTTCCTGCGGGACGTGCGCCGGGGCGAGGATCCTCCCGGAGAATTCGTCGGGAGACCGGACGTCGACAATGTTCTTTCTCCCGATCTGCTCGATCACCTCGTCGCGGTGCGCGCGGATTCCCGACACGGGCTCGGACGCCACGTAGTCGGTGGCCGGCCGGGTGACCGCCTCGCTCGACAAGGGCCGGCCGTCGAGCTCCCACTTCTTGCGTCCGCCGTCGAGCAGCCGGACGTCGCGGTGGCCGTAGAGCTTGAAGTACCAGTACGCGTAGGCGGCGAACCAGTTGTTGTTCCCGCCGTACAGGATCACCGTGTCGCCGTTGGCGATTCCTCGCTCGGACAGGAGTTTCTCGAACGATCGCCGGTCGATGACGTCGCGGCGCACCGGATCTTGAAGATCGCGCTTCCAGTCGATGCGGACGGCACCGTCGATGTGATTCGTCTCGTACTGCGTGGTGTCCTCGTCCACCTCGACGAGGACGACGTCGGGGTCGCGTCCGTGTTCGGCGACCCATTCGGCGTCGACCAGAAAATTGCTTCTACTCATGGTTCATCCTTCACTTCGTCGGCAACCGGGGTGTGCACATATAATTAATGCACGATCTATTCGTCTACGCTACAGTTTTGCGCACGCAGTTTCGACAGGAGCACCGATGACAACACCGAAGACCCGCCCTGCGCAGGCAAAGGCCCCGCGCACGGAGGGGCAATGGGCTCAGGGAGACCGTGAGCCGCTTAACGTGAACGAGCAGGTCAAACAGGATGACGACGGCCTCAACGTGCGCAAGAGAATCGAGGAGGTGTACTGCCGTACCGGTGTCGCCGGCATCGACCCGACCGATCGGCGAAGCCGCTTCCGCTGGTGGGGGCTCTACACCCAGCGCGCACCCGGCATCGAGGGCGGCCGAACCGCCACGTTGCCGCCGGAAGAGCTCGAGGACGAGCACTTCATGCTGCGCATCCGCATCGACGGAGGGGCACTGACCACCGAACAGCTGCGCGTCGTCGGTGAAGTCTCCCAACTGTTCGCCCGCGACACCGCGGATCTCACCGACCGCCAGAACATTCAGCTGCACTGGATCAGGGTCGAGGACCTACCCGAAATCTGGCGGAGGCTCGACGGGGTAGGCCTCACGACCGCCGAATCCGCAGGCGACACCCCGCGCGTGGTCCTCGGCTCGCCGATGGCCGGCATCGCCGTCGACGAGGTTCTCGACGCCACACCCGCTCTGCACGAGATCACCCGCCGATTGATCGCAAACCCCGACTACTCCAACCTGCCGCGCAAATTCAAAACCGCCATCTCCGGTCTCCAAGACGTGGTCCACGAGATCAACGATGTGGCGTTCATCGGTGTCGACCACCCGGACCATGGCCCGGGACTCGATGTCTGGGTCGGCGGCGGCCTGTCGACGAATCCGCGGATCGGCGAGCGCCTCGGAGCGTGGGTACCACTGGAAGACGTGCCCGACGTGTGGATCGGAATCGTCTCCCTCTTCCGCGACTACGGGTATCGGCGACTGCGGGCGAAGGCACGCCTGAAGTTCCTCGTCTYGGACTGGGGTGTCGAAAAGTTCCGCGACGTGCTCGAAACGGAATACCTCGGACGCGCGATGCTCGATGGACCAGCACCCGAACCGCTCGACGAACCACGCGATCACGTCGGCATCCAGCGCCAGAAGAACGGGCTCAACGCCCTCGGGATCGCACCCGTCGTCGGCAGGGTCGGCGGCACCGTGCTGACCGACTTGGCACGAGCAGCGGAAGCATCCGGATCCCGACGAGTACGCATCACCCCGATGCAGAAACTGGTGATCCTCGACGTCGAGGACGACAGTATCGACTCCCTCCAAGCCGATCTCGAAAAACTGGGTTTCCCCGCTCGTCCGTCGCCCTGGCGACGGAGCACCATGGCCTGCACCGGCATCGAATTCTGCAAGTTCGGGATCGTCGAGACCAAGGCGCGAGCCGCCGCACTCATCACAGACGTCGAGAAGCGACTTGCCGACGTCCAGGATCAGCTCGAGCACCCGATCACAGTTCACCTCAATGGGTGCCCCAACTCGTGCGCCCGCATTCAGGTCGCCGACATCGGCCTCAAGGGCATGATCGTGACCGATGCCGATTCCAACCAGGTCGAGGGCTTCCAGGTCCATCTCGGCGGCGGCCTCGGGCTGGACACGAGCTTCGGGCGCAAATTGCGCGGCCACAAGCTCCCCGCCACCGAGGTGCCCGACTACGT
>NZ_JBFUGT010000433.1:0-4392 GCF_056402775.1 Rhodococcus sp. P3_B8 | reverse complement strand
CTTGTGTTCCGTGAGAAGCTGACCCAGGCGACGCACCACCGCGCCGCGCTGGGGTGCGGGGACGGTACGCCACTCGAGAAAGGCCTCGTGCGCCGCGGTGATCGCCCGGTCCACGTCGTCCGCGCTGCTCGCGGTCACCGTGCGCAGTTCGGTCCCGGTGATCGGGGTGCGCGCGACGAGCGGTCCACCGGCGTCGGTGATCTCGGCGCCGCACCGGATCAGTGCTTCCTCGGCGCGTCGGCACAACTCCTCGGGGGCGGGAAGGTTCACGATGCTGTCCTCTCTCGGGTTCGATCCTGCTGCTGTCGGTGGAGCGTGAACGGGTCGTGCACGGGCCGGCCGAGTGTCTCGGCGAGCCGCGGTCGGTGGGTGAAGTACGCCGGCGCCCTCGTCTCGCGTTCGGCTTCCGCGCCCGGGCAACGCGGGCGCGGAGCTCTGACGTTTCGACCATGAGGCACCTTCGCTGGGCTAGCCTGCGCTGGTGGTGGATTCTTTTCGTAGCGACGGACCCCATACTCCTCTCGACGACATCGATCGGGTACTGATGCAGGAGTTGGTGGCCGACGGCCGGGCGACTCTGGCGACACTCGCCGAGAAGGCGGGGCTGTCGATCTCCGCCGTGCAGTCCAGGGTGCGCAGGCTCGAGGCCCGCAAAGTGATCCGCGGGTATACCGCGAAGATCGATCCGGATGCGCTCGGGCACGGTCTGTCCGCATTCGTCGCGATCACCCCTCTCGATCCGTCCCAGCCCGACGATGCCCCCGCCCGGTTGCGGAACCTCCCCGCGATCGAAGCGTGTCACTCGGTCGCGGGGGAGGAGAGCTACGTGCTGCTGGTGCGCGTCGCCTCCCCGCGGGAGCTGGAACACCTGCTGCAGGAGATCCGTGCCACCGCCAACGTACACACGCGCAGCACCATCATCTTGCAAACATTTTACGACAGGTGAGCTCTGTTCCGGATATGTTGCTGAATCGTCGCCGGTTCACAGGAATTTTGACGTAATCTCTCGGTATGAGCACAGCGATTCGATTTACCGGAGATGGGGGCGAGCTGCCGGCGAGCCAGGTGCACGACGTGCTGCGCGAGCGCATTCTGGTCGACGGTTTCGACCTGGTGCTCGACCTGGAACGCTCACGCGGTACGCATCTCGTCGACCAGCGGGACGGCACCAGCTATCTGGACATGTTCGGATTCTTCGCCTCGTCGGCGCTGGGGATGAACCATCCGGCGCTGGCGGACGACGACGCCTTTCGCCGGGAACTGGCAGCGGCGGCGATCAACAAACCGAGCAACTCCGACATCTATACCGTCCCGATGGCACGGTTCGTCGAGACGTTCGCCCGAGTGCTGGGCGATCCCGCACTGCCGCATCTCTTCTTCATCGACGGTGGCGCACTCGCCGTCGAGAACGCTCTGAAGGTGGCGTTCGACTGGAAGAACAGGCTCAACGAGAGCCGAGGCCTCGACCCGGCGCTCGGCACGAAGGTGCTCCATCTGACCGAGGCGTTCCACGGGCGCAGTGGATACACCATGTCGCTGACCAACACCGAGCCCGGCAAGGTGGCGCGGTACCCCAAGTTCGACTGGCCGCGCATCGACTCCCCATACCTCGCGGACGGGCGGGACGTCGTGGAAGCCGAGCGCCACGCGCTGAACCAGGCGCGGCACGCGTTCGCCGAGAACCCCTCGGACGTGGCGTGTTTCATCGCCGAACCGATCCAGGGTGAGGGCGGCGACCACCACTTCCGCCCGGAGTTCTTCCAGGCGATGGAGGCGCTCTGCCGGGAGAACGACGCCCTCTTCATATTCGACGAGGTGCAGACCGGGTGCGGTCTCACCGGCACCGCCTGGGCGTACCAGCAGTTGGGAGTGCACCCGGACGTCGTCGCGTTCGGCAAGAAGACTCAGGTCTGCGGCATCATGGCCGGCGGCCGGGTGGACGACATCCCCGACAACGTGTTCGCCGTGAGCTCCCGGATCAACTCCACCTGGGGTGGCAACCTCACCGACATGGTGCGGTCCCGCCGGATCCTCGAGATCGTCGAGGAGGACCGGCTCGTCGACCGAGCCCGGATGACCGGGGCGCATCTCCTCGAACGACTGCGGGAACTCGCACGCGCGAACGCCGAGGTGACCGAGCCGCGGGGACGCGGCCTCATGTGTGCCATCACGCTCCCCACCCCGCAGCGGCGGGACCGCGTCGTCGCCGACCTCAGGGACCGGGAGCGGGTGCTGATCCTGCCGACCGGCAAGCGCGGGATCAGGTTCCGCCCACCTCTGACGGTGACGACCGCCGAACTCGACGCCGCCGTGGATGCACTGGCCCGAGTGCTGGGCGGTACCGTCGACGCATGACGCCGATACCGCTCACGTCCGTGCCCAATCTGCGAGACGTCGGTGGCTACCGAACCCGGGGCGGCGCGAAAGTACGCACCGGCGTGTACTTCCGTTCGACCGATCTCAGCCGGGTCACGGACACGGACATGCCGCTGCTCGACGGCCTCGGGATCCGGACGGTGTACGACCTGCGCACCGCGGACGAGCGTGACGCGGCACCCGACACACTCCCGGACGGGGCCCGCGCCGTCGCGTTGGACGTCCTGGCCGACAAGGGGATCCGGTCGATTCCCGCGCAGATGCTCCAGGTGATCGCCGACCCGATGATCGCCGAACGGGAACTCGGCGGCGGGCGCGCGATCGAATACTTCGAGGGCAGCTACCGCGACTTCGTCGTGATGCCGAGCGCGGTCTCCTCGTACCGGGAGTTGTTCGGCGGCCTGGCCTCGAACGACAACACGCCTGCCCTCGTGCACTGCACCACCGGCAAGGACCGGACAGGATGGGCCACGGCGGCACTGCTGCTGCTCCTCGGAGTCAGCGAGGAAGACGTGTTCCACGACTACCTGCTGACCAACGAACTCCTGCTTCCGTCGTTCGCGGGCGTGTTCGAGAAGTTCGTCGACGCGGGTGGAGATCCGGCGTTGCTCGAGCCCGTGCTCGGAGTCCGCGAGCAGTATCTGGAGGTGTCCCTGGCCGTCATGCGGGAGCAGTACGGGACCGTCGAGCGGTACTTCTCCGACGGACTCGGCCTCGACGCCGGGGTTCAGACCCTGCTGCGGGAGCGCATGATCGCGGACTGAGCGGACAAGCCGAGCGCCACACCGACCATGTCGGCGCAGAGATCCCAGACCGAGCCGTGCCGGCCGATCGGAAGCACGCCCTGCAGAATCTCGGTGATCACCGCGAACGCCGCGAGCCAGAGCACGGTGATCCGTGGCGTCAGGAGCGCATACCGGGAGGCGGCCGCCAGCGCCGCGAACAGCAGGGCGTGCACCACCTTGTCGGCATGCTCGGGACCCGACGGCGTCGCGGACGCCGGGGACAGCAGCATGACCAGTGCCAGCACGGTGAGGGCTGCCACCGGAACGGATCGCATACTCACCGCTGGACCGTCAACCCCAACGCGCCCTCCGCAAACCGTTGCACCGCATCCGATCCGCTCGCGAGTGCGTCTTCGTGGCCGGTGCGCGCCCAGCCGGTGAGGGTGGCGGAGTCCCCGGACGGAGTGAGCCCCACCTCGGCGAGCAGTTCGCCGGTGTTGGGCTGGCAGATCGCCCACGAATAGTGCTCGTCGCTCAGCCACTGCGCGGTGCGGCGGGCGACGTACTCGGGTTCGGCGATTCCACCGTCCGCGAGCGCCGGACGATCGTCGACCCGTTCGTCCGCCCGCAGCGCGCGCAGGTACCAGCCACCCGCATTGACCTCGACAGGTTCCACGTCAGCGGTCCCGGTCTCGGCGGCGATCCCGGCCGTGGCGGTCGTCGCGGGTGCCGAACAGGATGGCGCCGGCGGCAGGGATCATCAGGAAGAACAGCCAGCTGTTGTCGACAGGAACGACGAAGAACAGCACGAGAGCGACGAGCGGGATCACCGACATCACGATGCGACGCCAGTTCTGGTCGTTGTCGGCACCGGCCGATTCGGCCTTGGCGGGGGTGCCGACCGCGGTCGCGGGGAGGTCGGTGAAGACTCGATCGAGCTCGCCGCGGGTGCTGGCATTCGTGACCGCGAGACTGCGCTCGTCGAATTCGGGGACCGTCAGACGGCCCGCCGCGAAATGTTCGCTCAACACGTTCAGGGCCTGCTCGCGTTCGGCAGTGCCGATGCGGATCTCGGGAACGTCAGACATGCGCACAGACTACTGTGAGTCCTTCTCGACCCCCGGGGGCCGAGAAGGACTCACGAGTGGTGCGGGCGCCTATTTCAGTTCGGCGAGGACGGTGCCCTGGGTGATGGCGGCGCCGGGTTCGACGGCGAGGCCGGTGACGACGCCGGCCTTGTGGGCGTTGACGGGGTTTTCCATCTTCATGGCCTCGAGGACGGCGATGAGGT
>NZ_JBFUGT010000432.1:0-4404 GCF_056402775.1 Rhodococcus sp. P3_B8 | reverse complement strand
GCCACAGATCGTCGCGCGAGGCACACCCAGGCTCTTCTCGGCGCCGGACGTGGTCACTGATCTCGAACGCCGTCGCCTCGGTCCAGCGCGGCTCCGGTCCCGAGGTATCGATCCGTTGCGTCGCTCGCGGCTGGCTCGAAAGCCGCTCCGCCACGGCAGTTCGCAGAGCCTCGACGTCGAGCGGGGAGGTGGCCGGCCCGAGAACGACGAGCTTGAGCGTGTGGCCGGTGATCACCGCCGATTCGAGCCCCAGGATATGTGCGTCGTCGGCGGACAGCCGATCGGGATCCTCGCGGCTCACCTCGGCAAGTCTATTCGGATCTGCTCCTTTTCGAACCAGGAACGTCGGTCCCGCAGCTCAGCACGGACCCGGAGTGTTGCTTGCCTATATCACTTCGTCCGCGGCCCGGCCCGGACTTCACAGCGGTGCGGTGATCGGCGCCTCAGGGGCGTGCGTGACAGTGGTGCGCCCGGTCTCGAGGTACTCGGTGACGGCCTGGTCGACGACGGCGTTGCCACCCTGGATCCCCGCACCGTGATCTCCTCCCTCGACGGTGACGAGGTGCGCCCCCATGTCGTGGGCGAGCTGAACTCCGCCCTGATAGGGGGTCTGCGGGTCGCGCATTCCCTGCAGGACGAGCGGGGCCGTCGCCAGTCCTCGATTGCTCAACGTGGGCAGCGCGACAACGGGCGGCGCACCGGCACATTCGGGCCCGGCGCTGTAGCTGTACCCGATGAGGTCGAAGAGATCTCCGGTGACGAAGGTGGAGAAGAGCCAACCCGGAATGCGGTCCGGCCGAGCGGCGACATTGTTCTCGTTGCACAGGACCAGTGACTGCATCACCTGGGCCTGGGCAATCCGCTCGTACTCTTGCTCCGTCAGGTCGTCCATCGCGGTGCCGTCGGGAATCGCGTCTCGCCCGTCCCGGATCACCCGGGCCATGAGTGGCCAGCTGTTGCGGGCGGGAAGCACCTGCCGCGTCATCACGTAGATGCTGGACGACATCTGGGTGTGCGACGGGTCGGCGAGGCTACGGATGAAGGCCTCGAACTGAACGCGTGCCGGTCCGGTGAGATCGACCCCACCGCGATAAGCATCCGCAACGGCCTGCAGGCCGGGCGGTACGTCACCGATCTGGGCGGGCGGTGGCGCGAGGGTCGGGTTCCCGCCGGCTTCCTCGACGATCCGGTCCGACCACCGCTGATACACCTTCAGTGGGGTGTCACCGAGCCCGTACGTGTCGTCGTGGGYCGTGATCCAGTCCATGAGGTCGTAGAAGCGATCCTTGTAGCCGTCGTTCTGCTGCCACAACACGTCGTTCCACAGCCACTTCTGGTCGACCGCGGAATCGAGGACCATGCGACCGGTGTGCTGAGGGAAGAGCGTCGCATAGGTGGATCCGAGAATCGTGCCGTACGAGAGGCCGTAGATGTCGATGACGTCCTCGCCGAGTGCGATCCTGACCTGCTCCCAGTCCTTCGCGGTGTTCTCGGTCGTCAGGTGCGCCGTGGTGCCTGGCGCAGCGGACTCGCATGCGTTGCGCGTCGCAGCACCGCCGAAGCCGAGGCTCATCGCCGTCGTCTGTTCAGGGGCCAGCACGCACTCGACCGCGCCGGCGTAGGGAAGACCGCGCGGTTGGATACCGATCACGTCCCACTGTGCGCGGACCGCGTCGGGCAGGATCTCGACGAACATGCTGTTCGAGCCGATCGCGTCTCCGCCCGGCCCACCGGGATTGGTGAACAGCACGCCGCGGCGCGAGCTGGGATCCTCGGCGCGGTGGCGGGTGACGAGCACGTCGATCGTGCCGGCGGCGGGGTCCGCGTAGTTGCGGGGAACGGTGACCGAGGCGCACTGATCGGATGCCGGGTCCAGCTCGTATTCGGCCGGGCAGGACCCCCAGCGAAGATCGTCACCCGGTGCCGGCTGTGCGGTGGCGAGCGGTACCGCCCCCAGGGCGAGTGTGGCGGTGAGGCCGCCGATCAGGGCGACAAACCGAGCCCGCCGTGCAAACCTCGCGCCCGCGCGCTGCCTCGAGTCCAAGTGCCCATCGATCCCCGGCATACTCTCGCGATCCCCCTCGTAGTCCCGTGTCGTGACGACAGTGGCGCCTGGGCCGCAGCCCGCCCGCTACCGCCTCAGCAGCCAGTGTCTCAGACGCACCATCGCGACGACCGGTAACCCCGGAAACGAAGATGTCGCACGGAATGTCCGGGTGCACACGCCTTTGCGGTGCTGCGCCAGCGTGCACCACCGGCGGGACCGTCAAAGCCCGAACCGGAAGTGCTGTACCAAGGGATCGGCCGCGCCTGACGTACTGTATTGGCGTGCGCTACGAGGTAGTTGAGTCCGATACCGCGACCGCATTGGGCAGCGGTGACGTTCCGGTGCTGTCGACCCCACGGCTGATTGCGTGGATGGAGGCGGCCACCGTCGCCTGCGCTGCATCATTCATCAGTGCGGGCCAGACGACAGTGGGGACCGCTGTCCGAATCGAGCACCGCAGCCCGACACCGGTCGGTGCCAGCGTCGAGATCGCGGCCGAGCCACCAGCCGCCGCTGTCGGCCACCGCCTTACCTTCGCCGTGCGGGCGACCGATAGCTCGGGGAAGGTTGTCGCGTCGGGCGAGATCGACCGGGCGATCGTCGACCGGGACCGGTTTCTCGCGGCGACGTCACCCGCGAAGCCTGATCGCTGACCGAGCTTGTCGCGCACTGACCGCTGATCGCCACGTCACGACCAGCCCGATCCCCTAGCCCTGACGGTGGGCACCGTTGCTCACTCGTCGCTGAATAGTGACCGGTGGATCTCGGCGGATGTTTGCGTGGGTGAATCACCGGTGCGCGGCGCATCGGAGACGGGCTCGGGGGTGCTGTGGGTCAGCGTTCGCTGCGCAGAGAAGAGTGGGAGTTCGGATTTGTCGTGATCGATGGTCATTCTGTTCCTTGCTTCAGGTGTATGTGGGCGCGGCCGGTTGGGGTGATGGCGACCGGGTAGATCATGGTCGAAATGTGTCGCGGTCCGCATGACGTCGTAGGCAGCTCGCCATCAGGCGTGGTGTCGGCATCGAATCCGGGACGGCGCGCCCACCCCGGGAAGTGTTCGCGCGGTGCGGATCTGCGCGGCGCCTGGGCGTGCGTGCCTGTAGCCATTGGCATCAAATGGACGCTCCTCGCATCGGCCGCGAATCGGCCGGCATTCTTTCGAATCGGGAACGCCTGAGCGACTCGCTCGATGCGACGACCATTCCGATGTATCAAGCCTATACCCCCATACGATCCTCCTGCTGAGCAGTGAACGATCTCACTGCGCGGCCGCCGCGAATAAGCGACCTGCTGGGGCAGCGCCGCCCCCACCTCGCGCGGCCTGTTGCCGACCATTCCAGGTGATGATCGGGCGATCTACTCGCGAGGACCACACCCCAGGCGCCCGTCGCAAGCGATACTGGAATGCCCCACCCTCCGAGGAGACGTGAACATGAGCCTGTACGCAGTTGTGGACCCCGCCACCGGACAGACGGTGCGCGAATATCCGACCGCGACCGACGAGCAGATGCAGGCGRCGTTGTCCGCGGCGGAAAAGGCGCACCGTGAGTGGTCGCGCGGCTCGACGGTGGTTGAGCGCGCCGAACTGCTCAGGAAGGTGGCCGAGTTGCACACCGAACGCCGCGACGAACTGGCCAAGATCATCCAGAGGGAGATGGGCAAGCCACTGGACCAGTCGTTGGGGGAAGTCGACTTCAGCGCCGCGATCTATCAGTACTACGCCGACAACGCCCAGAAGTTCCTGGCTGACGAGCCGATCGACCTGGTCGAGGGTGAGGGTACCGCGCTGATCCGCCGCAACTCGATCGGCGTGCTGATCGGGATCATGCCGTGGAACTACCCCTACTACCAGGTCGCCCGGTTCGCGGGTCCGAATCTGGCGCTGGGCAACACCATCGTGCTCAAACACGCACCGCAGTGTCCGGAATCGGCGGCGGCACTTCACCAGATCTTCACCGACGCCGGATATCCGGAGGGCGCCTACGTCAACGTCTACGCCACCAATGAGCAGGTCGCCGACGCGATCGCCGACCCACGGGTCCAGGGCGTGTCGTTGACCGGGTCCGAGCGTGCGGGCGCAGCGGTCGCCGAGATCGCAGGCCGCAACCTCAAGAAGGTGGTACTGGAACTCGGGGGTTCCGATCCGTTCATCGTGCTCAGTTCAGATGACCTCGACGCCACCGTCAAAGCGGCAATAGAAGGTCGTTTCGAGAACACCGGGCAGGCGTGCAACGCCGCGAAGCGATTCATCGTCGCCGAGGACCTCTACGACGACTTCGTCGGTAGATTCACCGCGGAGGTGCTCGCCACCGCAGACGGACTCGCGCCGCTGTCGTCGGTGGCCGCCGCCGACCGGT
>NZ_JBFUGT010000431.1:0-4414 GCF_056402775.1 Rhodococcus sp. P3_B8 | reverse complement strand
GCGGTGTAGACGCGATCACCGCCCACATAGGTCAGGACCGCCCGGCTCCCGCCGATCTCGTCGGCAGTTCCCGTGAACGGGTCCCGGTCGAGGACTACCAGGTCGGCGAGCTTGCCCACCTCGATGCTCCCCGTGTCGTCGAGGTGGTTCACGTACGCGGACCCGGCGGTGTAAGCGGTCAGTGCGGCCGTGAGGTCGATTCGTTGCTCCGGGAGGAACACCGGGCGGCCTTGCCCGTCCCGGCCCGGCAGCACGCGATTGACCGCGACGTGGATGCCGTGGATCGGGTCGGCGCTGCTGACCGGCYAGTCGCTGCCGCCCGCCAGCGTTGCGCCCGAGCGCAGCAGGGAACCGAAGGGGTACTGCCGGCGGGAGCGTTCGTCCCCGAGGAAGGGGATGGTGAGTTCGTCCATCTGCGGTTCGTGGGCTGCCCACAGCGGTTGCATGTTGGCCGTGACGCCGAGCGCGCGGAAGCGCGGGATGTCGTCCGGGTCCACGACCTGAAGGTGGGCGAGGTGCGGCCGGGTGTCGCGGAATCCGTTCGCCGTCCGAGCGGCGTCGACCGCGTCGAGCGCGTCGCGCACGGCCCGGTCGCCGAGCGCGTGGAAGTGCACCTGAAAGCCGAGGGCGTCGAGCTCGGTGACGTACCCGCGCAGCGCGTCCGGGTCGACGAAGCTGGTGCCGGAATGGGCTGTCGCGCAGCCGCATCCATCCAGATACGGGGAGATCATGGCCGCGGTGCGGGATTCGGCGACACCGTCGAGCATGATCTTCACGGTGTCGGCCCGCATCCTCCCGACGCGGAGACGGGAACGTCGCCGGAGCAGGTCGGGGATCTGCTCGGCGCCCCGATCGCGATCCCACCACAAGGCGCCCGCCACCCGCGCAGTGAGGGACCCGTCGCCGGCCGCGGTCAGGTAGGCGTCCGAGACGTCCGAGATCCCGGAGGTGTCGCCGAGTAGCGCGTCCTGCCAGGCGGTGATGCCGAGCGCATGCAGGTGCTGCTGGGCATGGAGCAGGGCCTTCAGTCGGTCGTCGGGCGTGTGCTGCGGGGTGTGGCAGCCGACCAACTCCATCGCAGACTCCTGGAGCATGCCGGTCGGCACGCCGTCGGCGTCGCGTTCGATACGTCCGCCGACGGGGTCGGGGGTGTCTCGGGTGATGCCCGCGATGTCCAGGGCTCTCGTGTTGGCCCAAGCCCCGTGGTGGTCGCGGTTGGGCAGAAACACCGGCCGATCCCGCACGACGGTGTCGAGGAGTTGCGCGGTGGGTGTCCCCCCGTCGAACGCCTCCATCGACCACCCGCCGCCGACGATCCACGGCAACTCCGGGTGTGCGTCGGCGTAGCTGCGGATGACGGCGAGGGTGGCGGCGGCATCGCTGACGCCGGTGAGGTTGCACCGGGCGGACTYGAGTCCGGCCACCACGGGATGGATGTGCGCGTCCTGGAAGCCGGGGAGCAGCAGCCTGCCGGTGAGGTCGACGACCTCGGTGCGGGTGCCGATCAACTCCCGGACCTCGTCGTGGCCGACAGCCGATATCCGGCCACGGGTGACCGCGACCGTCGTGGCGCGGCTGCGGGCCGGGTCCAGGGTGGCAATCGATCCGCCGGTGAAGACCAGATCTGCGGGTTCTGCTGACATCGAAAATCTCCTGTCGGGAAGTGATTTCGTCGGTGGTCGGATCAGGTCGCGTCGCGCTGATCAGGAACGGGTGGTCACGGGAACCTCGGTGGGTGCACCGAGCAGGTCGGCGGCGTCGGCATCTGTTCCGCGTCCGGTGACGAAGTAGGGCGACCGCCGGACCCACTTCGCGTGCGCGGCCACCACCAGCCCCGAGATCAGGATGAGGACCGGGAACAGCAGCTGAAACCAACCGTTGGTCGCGCTGAACTCGAGATGATCTGCCGAGGTGTAGAAGATCCAGCCCAGGTAACCGCCCAACGCCAGCAACACCAGGGCGCTGACGGCGGGAAACACGACCGCGCGCAGTCCCTCCCACGGACGTTCGCGCAGGAGTCCGCGGAACCGGACGGCGGCGGCGAGCGCCGTCAGGCCGTACCACAGGGCGACCACCAGACCGATCGAACTGATGCCCGCACCGAGAAGGTCGCTGAGCTTGGGGATGACCGTGGCCAGCAGTGCGACCACGGCGGAGATGCCGCCGAGCAGCACGGTTCCGGCCGCCGGGGTTCCATAGCGGGAATGGATGCGGGTCCACACCGGGCCGAGCGTGCGGTCCCGGCCCATCGCGAACAGTCCACGCGCGCTGGGTATCACGGTGGCCTGGAGCGAGGCGACGACGGAGAACATCAGCGCCACCACGGGGAGCGCGGCCAGCGGCTGACGGGCGAGTGCCTCGCCGAGGAACGCGAGCCCGACGGTCCCGTTGTCCGCCAGTTCCGTGGGGGTGAGGACGCGCTGGAAGGCCACCGCACCGAGCAGGAACAAGCCGAGGACCAGGAAGACGGTGATCACGCCGGCGCGGGACGCATCGCGCGGATCGCGCACCTCCTCGCTCACACTGAACGCCGCTTCGAAACCCCAGTAGAAGAAGACCGCGATCACCATGCCCTCGGCGAGCACGGCGAACGACGGAATCGCGAAGGGATTGAACCAGGACACGGAGAACGGCTGGCTCCCGGCAAACAGTCCATACGTGCAGAAGCCGATCAACACGACGTACTCGAAGACGAGAAGGTACTTCTGCAGCCGTGCCGCGACCGCGACGCCGCGGACGGCGGTGAAGGTCACCGCACCGAGGATCGTCAGCCCCAGCATCGTCGACTGCAGCGTGGAGTCGGGATCGAGAGCGAGCCCGCCGATGCCGTGCAGGCCGGCCATGCCGGCGAGTTGCAGGATCGCCGACCCGGCGATCGCGGTGGTGTAGGCCATGAACACGACCACGGCGACGATGGCCATCCACCCGGTGAGGAAACCCAGCCAAGGACTGAGACTGCGGCCCACCCAGACGTAGCTGTTGCCGCAATTGGGTTCGACCCGGTTGAGCCGGGCGTATCCGCTGGCAATTCCCAGAATCGGGACGAAGGCCAGTAACAGCACCACCGGCATCTGGAGACCGACCACGGCGGCGATGACCCCCAAACCGACACCGATGCTGGTCGTCGCCGCGGTACTCGAGGCGGCGATCGCAACTCCGTCCATGACGCCGAGGGATTTGCGGAGGGACGTCGCCCTCGGCGCGTCCGCCGCGCCGTTGTTCACTGCTGCCATGTGTGCGTCGCTTTCGCTGGAGGTGGAGAGGGACGAGAGGCCACGCGCCGGTCCGGTGTCTCGTGCCCGCGGCCTGGGGCTTCGCTCCCTGCCTGTGACATGCAACACCGTCGCCGTTTACACCGTCAACAGTGTTGGCATAAGCTGCGGCCGACGGAAGGATCCCGGAATGGCGAAGCAGGTGGTCTCGGACTCGGCCCGGAAGAGGCGCAGGCCGACGAAGCAGGGTGGAGTTCTCTCGGAGCAACTGATCATGGAGACGGCACTGCGGTTGCTGCGGCACCACGGCAGCGCGGGCCTGTCCGTCCGCCGCCTCGGTGCTGCGCTCGGGGCAGACCCCAGCACCCTGTACCGGTACTTCCGCGGCATCGACGACCTCACGTTGGCGATCGCCGACGAGCTGATCGGCCGGTCATTCCGCGGGTGGGAACCCACCGGAGACTGGTGGCGCGACTTGCACTCCCTCGGAATACGTTCGCATGCAGCGTATCTGGACCACCCCCAGGCGGCAGTCCTGTCGGCCAGCCGTGTCAGCGGTCGCACCTCGGAGAAAGCGGCCGTCGACACGATCCTCGGGATACTGCGCGAGGCGGGGTTCCCCGACGGCGCAGCGGTGCGCCTCTACCGTGCGTTCGTCGATCAGATGCTGGCGTTCGCCGCCCTCGACGGAGCCGAACTCGCGCTGCCCGAGGACGTCCGTGAGTCCGACCGGCAACTGTGGCGATCGTCCTACGCGCAACTGCCGGCCGAGACGCACCCGCACATCGCCGCGACCGCGGGCCTGCTCGTCGACCTCTCCGACCGCAGCGCCTATCCCGACGCACTCGAACTGCTCCTCGACGGCGCGCGCGCACTGCTTCACCGACTCGACGCAAAGCGAGGATCGGCAACCTCGTGACCTGGCAGGCGGGTCGTAGAATCCATGAAAGGAGAACCCGATGGACCCGCACCTTCGCAACGCACGGACCACCGATCTGCCGCCGCCGGCGCTGGACGGCGAGCTGCGGTTCGATCAAGCGACGCGAGAACGGGCCGCCGACGATTTCGGGCACCTCGTGCACACGGAACCGGAGGCCGTCCTGCTACCGGGATCCACCGACGACGTCGCTGCGACGATCCGCTGGGCCGCGAAGCGGGGCCGCACGTTCGCCGCGCAGGGGCAGCGCCACTCGGTGTGGGGA
>NZ_JBFUGT010000430.1:0-4422 GCF_056402775.1 Rhodococcus sp. P3_B8 | reverse complement strand
TCCCAGCGTTGCACAGTCGCCAGATTCTTCGACGGTGTCAGCTCGCCCGTTCCGGTGAGCAGGCGCACGGTGTAACCGGGAGCCCTGGAGGTGTTGTGGTCGTGAACTGCGGTGCTGGCCTTCTACCTTTCGTTGCCACGTGCGCGGTCGAGACCGGCGTGAGCGCGTGGGGGCGGGTAAAGGGGGGAGGGATTCGGTTTGGCGGGACGCCGTTTCGCCTCGGCCGGTGGTGCCGCGTTGTCAAGTGCGACAAGCCTCCGCAATTCTTCCTGCTCTGGTGTGAGATTCGATGTCGTCGTGCGACCCTGCTCCGTCGCCACTTCGCCGCGTGCGGAATCCGGCACCGCCAGCCACGGCTGCTGGGGGACGTGGATGGTGGCGAGCTCGGTGCGTACGGCGTGCTCGATGTCGAGTGCACGGTGCAATTCGCCTGACGCGCGATGCGCATCCGCGATCGCCTCCATCGCTTTCATCAACTGCCGCAGCAACAACATCGCGGACACGCTCTTCGGGAGATGCCCACTGGTCTGCATCATGATCAGTGCGGCACCACCCGCAGACATCGCGCCCTTCGGCGCCCGGTACGCCCGGTGCGCCGGAAGTTGCGCGGACCGAGCGAGCTGACGCGCCGCCGCGGCCAACGGTCCTGGTGTCGGTTCGATCTTCGCGGACCACGCCGCGAACACCCCCGCGGTACGGCCGGCGGCGCGTGCCCACTGTGCCCGGTCGTCGAGCGGGATGGACCGCAGGTAGGCGTTCCACTTTCCGATGTCCGCGGTGGCCCGGTCGAGCAGCTTCGGGTCGAGTTCCTGACTCTCCCGTCCCGCCCGTACCGTCGGCAGGTCGCGGCGAGCCGCGTTCCATTCGGCGACTGCCGCCGACGACGCCTGTGGGCTGTCCTCCCACTCGCTGCGCAACCGCGGCAACGTCAGGTCCTTGGCGAGATGCCCTCCGCCGTAGAAGACCGGAGTGTGCCCAGCGGCAGGCCGAACAGCGACCTTGTATCCGACGACGACATCACTTCGTCCCGAGGCGAAACGGGGCCGCACCACCAATCCCTGGCCACGCAGCCGTCGCACGAACTCGGCCTCGGACTTCGATGCGGTCGCACAGGCCCGGACGCGGCGCGCGAGAAGATCGCGGTCCAACTCCGGGGCACCCTCACGTTCGGCACGATGCTTCTCGGCCCGGTGGTAACCGCGGTCGCCTGAACTGGTTTCGCGTGAGGCAATCACCGCGAGTCCGTGCTTGCGTTCCAGTTCGCCCGCGAGCTCACTCGCGCGCTTCTTCGACCGCCACAAGTCGACTTTCGTACCGTCCTCTCGCACCACGGACGCCGCGATGTGGATGTGGTCGTTGCCCTTGCCGGACACACCGTGCCGGACCGCGGCCCAACGGGCGGGGGAGCGGCCGGAGGTCTGGGTGAACCCCATGCCGTTCATGAATTCCTGCGCGATCGCGCCCCACTTCTCGGCGGTGAGCTGCCCCTCATCGGCGTGCAGCGACAGCGAGCAGTGCCACACGTTCGCATCCCGCCACGGGTCGATCGGGTCCCGAACCTTCTTGCCGTGCGAGTCCCGCACGTCCTCGCCCTTGTCGTTGCGGAGGTAGTTCGGTTCGCGGACCTCGGTACCGAAAACCCGGCGCGGCTCGTCGATCTGGTGGGCAATCGCGATCGCGTCCTGATGCGACAACTCGTTGTCGTCATGCCACGCCATGATCGCCGGATCTCCCGCCACCAGGTGCGGGTCAGTGTGCTCGTTCGACCGGCCTGGACCCTGCAGATACGACAGCAGGCCGGTCATCTTCTCACCGCTGGTGATCTTCACGATCATCGCGCGTCGAACTCCTGCAGAATGCCGTCGATTCGCATCGCGACGCGTCGCACCTCGCCGAGCGTGACACCGAGACTCTCGGGCAGGTCCCCGGTGGCATTGGTGGCCTTGGCCATCTGGTTGACGTTGATCGAAATCGCCGACAACAACCGGAATGCGCCGAACAGCTGCTCCGCGAATTCACGGCGCTCCGACGCGGTCTCGGAGTGCTCCGCAAGGGCGGACTCAACGAGCAACCGCGGCACACTCACTCGCGCGTGCTGCGCCTTCGCTAGCAACGCCGACTCCTCCTCGGGAGTCACCTTCACCACGTGGCGGGCATGCCGGCCACCGTCGACATTCGCACGGCGCTCACGCCGGAATCCGGCGCGGACGATCAGCGGTGTCATCGCTCATCGTCGTCACCTCTCAGTTCAGCCCAGCGCAGCGCCCCCACCACGTGGGGCTACACGACAGTGTCTCAGGTCCAGAGCGCAGCGTCCAGACCCGACACCAACTTAGGGCACCTAAGTTTCCATCTTGCTCCGCCGGGGCTCGATCAGTTGGCACGCAGCGCCTGCGTCGTGTGCCCGTTCTTGAAAGAAGCACAGGACGAGCGCAGCGAGTTCCTTTGCGCAGTTTTCCGGCCGTCCCCACCTGTGGTGCGGACCCGATTGTGGGTGCCTGAGATCGAGCGGAGCGGGACAGGGACTCTCGGGCATCCACACGAGGACCAGGGCGCTCCACACTTGTGGTCGGCCCGGCCCCCGAACGGGCCGACAGAGGGGCCGCGCTGCGCGCGTCCGACGCGACTTCGCCGCGGGGGAGTTGTCCCCAAGTGGGTACCGGGCTTAACGGCATTGGGCACACACGACATTCCTCCGCTCCGCTGTGTCGTGTGCACACAACGCCTACCCGGACACCCACCCGGGGACAACGGAATCCGAGCGCGACTCGACTCGCGCACACGCCGCGTGTACGGCTCGAGATTCGCACGCAACGTCTATACGATCGACCACATGGAGAACCAGTCGCTGGAAACCGAATTCGCCGCTCTCGATGAACAAATCCGACGAGAAGCCGAGAAGAAGATGCAAGCGATCCGCGTCGTCGCCACAGCACACAAAACTCTCGCCGTCACCCGCGAAGAGTTCGCGCGCACCGATGCGGCCAACAAGAAGGCCTTGACCGACGCGATCGCCGACGCGCGCAGCGCCGGATTCACCGACGCCGAACTGAAGCGTTGGCAGTCGGATGACACCAAGACCAACCGACGCGGACCGCAACGCCGGCCCCGCAAGAGCGCTCAGAAAGAACAGTCGGTGACACCGACCAACAGCGGTGCGGTCGCCGCCTCATCCGAACCGGCGGAGGACAACATCGCCGCGTCAGCCTGACCAAGTTCTCACGCCGTCGTGCCACTGACACTGCATGTGTCGGTGGCACGCTCATGTTCACCACTTCGGGGGGGATCTCGATGAGCGATGCCGTGATCGACAAACAGGACCAGCCGTCAGAAGGTGAGCGCCACGCTCGCGTGCGCGATAAGCGCGCCCTCGTCACTCTGGTGGGGCCGCTTTTGGGGACACTCTGGGCCGCGCTCCTTGCACCCGATCAGCCACTCTTGGCAGTCCTCGGTGCACTGATCTTCTTCGCCCTGGCCGCGCTCATGGTGAAGAAGGCTTCCCCGATCGGGCCTGCATGGAATGTCCGCGCGGAGTTCGCCCGCGGGTTCCGCTGGCTGGGCTTCGGGCTGGTACGGATTCGGGATCGGCAAGTAGCGGTGCGCACTCAGTTGGTGTGGATTGTGGTCATTCCGACTGCGCTCGCACTTCTGGACTATCACTACGTCGAAGGGACGATCAGCGCGGCCTTTCCCGTTGTCGATCCCGCAGATCTTGCCGCTCGGGAAACTCGGCAGGAGAGCGTGATAGCTCTCGGGCTCTACGGCGCCCTTGCCACAGCGTTTCTCGGTGCAAGCCTCTTCGAGGAAATTGTCTTCCGCAGCCTCCCACTGGTCGTGCAACGGTGGCGGCCGCACGCAACGATCCTCATCGCGATCACCGCGGCCGCATCGACCGCTCTGTTCGCGCTAGCGCACTCGGACTTTGGTACCGGCAACGTCGTCTCGGCGTTCATCGGCGGCATGTTCTACGTTGCACTCGCGCTCTACACACGATCGCTCTGGCCATCGATCATGGCCCACGGAATCTACGATGCGATCATCATGGTGAGTTGGGTGATGTAGGCCAACAACCACAACACGCAGCGAGCGCCCCGATCCGGTCACGGGTCGGGGCGCTCGCTGCGTCACCGCTTGTGTCCGACCTGTCGGTCCCCGCCTCTACCCTCGCCGGTAACAGCACCTGGAACCGGTTGAGTGGAGGACACCCTGTGAATCGTCCCGGGTTTGATGCGCACCTTCTTTCTTGGGAAGGTAATCCTTATGCCGAATGTCTATCCAGCCGAGGTGCGAGAGAAGGCCGTGCGCCTGGTCCTCGAGCACCGTGGTGACTACGCCTCGGAATACGAGGCGATCCGCACAATCGCCGAACGGATGTCACTGAAGACGGAGACCGTACGGGTGTGGGTCCGCAAGGCCGAAGCG
>NZ_JBFUGT010000429.1:0-4423 GCF_056402775.1 Rhodococcus sp. P3_B8 | reverse complement strand
GATCAAGCGGGTGTCGCGGCCGGACGGTTTCAACGTCGGTCTCAATCTCGGTGCGGCGGCAGGCGGTTCGCTCGCCGAGCACCTGCATCAGCACATCGTTCCGCGCTGGGGCGGGGACGCGAACTTCATCACGGTCCTCGCCGGGGTCAAGGTCATGCCGCAGTTGCTGCGCGAGACCCGGGGGCTGCTGGCGAAGGCCTGGAATGAATGACGCGATAGATGAATGACGCGGGAGTCGCTGGCTCACGCGTGCGGGGTTCCTGGCAGGAAGTGAAGAACGGGGTGGAGAGGTGCTGAGCTTCTTCGGACGGGCATCCGTGTCCAAGGTGACGGCACCATTGGGGAAGGCTCTGGTCAAGACCGGGCTCACCCCCGATTCCGTCACCGTCATCGGCACCGTGGCGACCGTGGCCGGCGCGGTCACACTGTTTCCCAGCGGACATCTGTTCTGGGGAGCGATGTTCATCTGGCTGTTCGTCATGTTCGACATGCTCGACGGTGCCATGGCCCGCGCCCGCGGCGGCGGAACCCGGTACGGTGCCGTTCTCGACGCCACCTGCGACCGGGTGGCCGACGGTGCGATCTTCGCCGGTCTCGCCTGGTGGGCGGTCTATCACGAGAACAGCAAGCCGCTGCTGATCGCGACTCTGCTGTGCCTCGTCACCTCGCAGGTGATCTCGTACGCCAAGGCGCGCGCCGAGGCCAGTGGACTGTCCGCCGACGGTGGACTCATCGAACGACCCGATCGGCTGGTCATCGTGCTGGTCGGTGCCGGCGTGACCGGGCTCGGAGTTCCATGGGCCATTCACGTCGCGATGTGGTTGCTGTCGGCGGGCAGCGTCATCACCGTGTTCCAGCGGGTGCTGGCCGTTCGCCGGTCGCCGGGCGCCCGGGACGTGCTGCCCCTCCCGCCTGCGGACACGACGCCGGAAGACGGACAGGCGAGCGCGCAGTGAGCGGCCTGTCGGAACGCATCAGCGACCTGGGGTACGCGACCGGCTGGCGCCTGGTCCGTGCGCTGCCGGAGAAGGCCGCGGTCGCCCTGTTCGACAGGGGAGCCGATTTCGCCGTCCGGAACGGCGGCCCGGAACAGTTGCGCCGCAATCTCGCCCGCGTGCTCGGTGTACCCGCGGCCGAGGTGCCGGACACCCTGATGCAGGCGTCGATGCGGTCCTACGCGCGCTACTGGCGGGAGGCTTTCCGGCTGCCGTCGATGGACCTCGTGAAGACGGGCGCCGCCCTCGACGAGCTGATCGAAGGCCAGAAGCACCTCGACGCCGCGAAAGAAGCCGGCCGGGGCGCGGTCATGGCACTGCCGCACAGCGGCAACTGGGACATGGCGGGTGTGTGGTGCGCCCAGCACTGGGGCGGGCTGTCCACGGTCGCCGAGCGATTGAAGCCGGAGTCGCTGTACCGGCGGTTCGTCGACTACCGCGAAGGGCTCGGCTTCGAGATCTTCCCGCTCAGCGGGGGAGAGAACCCCCCGTTCGTGGAACTGTCGGCGCGACTGCGCGGCAACGGGATCGTGTGCCTCCTCGGTGAACGCGACCTGGCGAAGAAGGGCGTCCCGGTGACGTTCTTCGGGGAACCGACGCGCATGCCCGCCGGCCCCGCGAAGCTGGCGATCGACACCGGCGCGCCGCTCCTACCGGTGCACTGCTGGTTCACAGACGGCGGGTGGGGTTTCCGCATCGACCCGCCGATCGACACCACCGCGGGGGTTGCCGCGGCGACTCAGGCCCTGGCGGACCGGTTCGAAGCCAACATCGCGGCACATCCCGAGGACTGGCACATGCTTCAGCCGCTGTGGCTCTCCGACCTGTCCCAGTCGAGGCTCTCCCGCATGGAGAACTCGTGAAGATCGGAATGGTCTGCCCGTACTCGTTCGACGTCCCGGGCGGAGTGCAGGCTCACGTCGTCGACCTCGCGGAGGTTCTGATCGAGCGCGGGCACAAGGTGAGCGTCCTCGCGCCGGCGTCCGACGACGTCGACCTGCCCGACTTCGTCGTCTCCGCGGGACGCGCCCTCGCCATTCCCTACAACGGCTCGGTGGCCCGGCTGAGTTTCGGCCCCGCCGCGAGCGCCCGCGTGCGGCGCTGGATCTCGGACAACAACTTCGACGTCCTGCACATCCACGAGCCGAACGCGCCGAGCCTGTCGATGCTCGCCATGCGCGTGGCCGAGGGGCCCATCGTGGCCACCTTCCACACGTCGACCACGAAGTCGTTGGTGCTGAGCACATTTCAGGGTGTACTCCAGCCCTACCTGGAGAAGATCAGCGGCCGCATCGCGGTGTCGGAACTCGCGCGACGCTGGCAGGTGGAATCACTGGGCTCCGATGCGGTCGAGATCCCCAACGGGGTCGACGTCCAGGCGTTCGCGAACGCCGAGCCGCTGCCCGGCTACCCGCGTCCCGGAAGGACCATCCTCTTCCTCGGCCGCTACGACGAGCCCCGCAAGGGCATGGCGGTGCTTCTCAAGGCGCTACCCGCCCTGGTGGAGAAGTATCCCGACCTCGAGGTGCTGGTGGTCGGCCGCGGCGACGAGGACAAACTGCGCCGCGAGGCCGGCCCGGTCTTCGGGCACCTGCGTCTGCTCGGCCAGGTCGACGATGCCGACAAGGCATCGGCACTGCGGAGCGCCGACGTGTACTGCGCACCCAACCTCGGTGGTGAGAGCTTCGGCATCGTGCTGGTGGAGGCGATGGCCGCGGGAGCCGCCGTCGTGGCGAGCGAACTGGACGCGTTCCGCCGGGTCCTGCGGGACGGGCAGGCCGGCGTGCTGGTGCCGGTCGGGGATGCGGCGGCGCTCGCCGCCGGGATCGACTCGGTGCTCGGCGACCCCGAGCGCAGCGCCGCACTCACCGACGTCGGCCGAACGGTGGTCACCGAATACGACTGGCCGGTGGTGGCCGAACAGATCCTGCGGGTCTACGAGACGGTCACCGTCGGCCGCGACGGCGTCCGGGAGGTCGGATCATGACGTTCTCCGCCCTCACGATCCTGGTCCTCGCCCTGGTCGCAGCCGTTGTCCTGGCGATCGGCCTGTGGGCGTACGGAACGGCCAACCGCCTCGACCGCCTGCACGTCCGCTCCGACCTGTCCTGGCAGGCTCTCGACGCGGCCCTCGCCCGCCGGGCGGTGGTCGTGCGGGCGGCGGCCGCGGCGATGGACCCACCCGAAGGCAGGTCGCTGGCCGCGCTGGCGGCCCGGGCCGAACGGTCGGACCGGGCCGACCGGGWGATCGCCGAGAACGCGCTGTCCAGTGCGCTCTCGGCCCTCGACCCGGAGACCCTGCGCCCCCAGTTGGTGGCGGAACTCGCCGATGCCGAGGCGCGGGTGCTGATCGCCCGCCGATTCCACAACGACGCCGTCCGCGACACCCTCGCACTCCGCACCCGGCGTCCGGTCCGATGGCTGCACCTCGGGGGCACGGCCCCGCTGCCGACGTACTTCGAGATCACCGAACGCTCGTCCGCCGCTGCGTTCACCGAGGGTCTGTCCCTCGACTCCGTCCGGACATCCGCCCGGGTGGTGCTGCTCGACGGTGAGGGCCGGGTCCTGCTGCTCCGGGGTCACGACCCCACCGTCCCCGACATCTACTACTGGTTCACGATCGGTGGCGCCGTCGAGAAGGGGGAGAACCTGCGGGCCGCCGCGGTCCGGGAGATCGCCGAGGAGACGGGGCACACCGCGTCGCCCGAATCGCTGCGCGGACCCATGTGGCGGCGGGTGGCCATCTTCTCCTGGAACGGGCAGCTGATCCGCTCCGAGGAACTGTTCTTCGCGCTGCGCACCGACGGATTCGAGCCGCACCACGGGGGCTTCACCGAACTCGAGAACCGCACCATCACCGGTCACCGGTGGTGCACCGCGGACACGGTTCGTGAACTGGCGGCAGCAGGCGAAGCCGTGTACCCGCACGACCTCGCGGATCTCCTCGACGAGGCAGGCGCGGTGGCCTCGGCCCCGGACGAACCCGAGGTGCGCGCGATCACCTGAGCCGCCCCGGGCGTCCGGAGAAAGCCAGCAATCGCGGACTGGCTACGGAAGTGGACCGCCCCTCGTCCTAGAATCGGGTACTGCAGCGTGAACGTCGTCGCTCACGCATGCCGCTATCGAAGTCAATCCACGCCACAACCCAGGAGTTCGCTGTGAGCACCCCCGACACCACCCCCACCACCGGTACGGCACGCGTCAAGCGTGGCATGGCCGAGATGTTGAAGGGCGGGGTCATCATGGACGTCGTCACCCCCGATCAGGCGAAGATCGCCGAGGACGCCGGTGCGGTCGCGGTGATGGCGCTCGAGCGGGTGCCCGCGGACATCCGGGCGCAGGGTGGGGTGTCCCGGATGAGTGATCCGGACATGATCGACGGCATCATCTCCGCGGTGTCGATCCCGGTGATGGCCAAGGCCCGGATC
>NZ_JBFUGT010000428.1:0-4470 GCF_056402775.1 Rhodococcus sp. P3_B8 | reverse complement strand
GCGAAGACCCCGATGTCAGCCATGAACTCCTCCAGTCGGCGAGCGACGGTGGTTTCCACGGTAGAGCCCCGCGACGGCGATATCTACGCGCAGTGCTCAGGCGAGCTGGATCAGTTCCAGGTAGTCCTGCGACCAGTGGTCCTCGGTGCCGTCGGGCAGCAGAATGACCCGTTCCGGGTCGAGCGCCTCGGCCGCACCCGGGTCGTGTGTCACCAGCACGACGGCCCCGGTGTAGCTGCGGAGCGCGTCCAGCACCTGCTCGCGGGAGACGGGGTCGAGGTTGTTCGTCGGCTCGTCGAGCAGCAGGACGTTCGCCGCGGACGACACGAGACCCGCGAGCGCGAGGCGCGTCTTCTCACCACCGGACAGGGTGCCTGCGGGCTGCTCGAGCTGCGGGCCGGTGAACATGAACGCACCGAGCAGCGAACGCAGCTCCTGCTCCCCCGTGTCGGGGGCCGCGTGGCGAATGTTCTCCCACACCGACGCGTTGTCGTCGAGGGTGTCGTGCTCCTGCGCGAAGTAGCCGATCTTCAGCCCGTGACCGGGGACGAGCCCGCCCGCGTCCGGCGTCTCGACGCCGCCGAGAATGCGCAGCAGCGTCGTCTTACCGGCACCGTTGAGACCGAGCACCACGACCCGTGACCCACGGTCGATCGCGAGATCCACTCCGGTGAAGATCTCGAGCGAACCGTAGACCTTGGTCAGGTTCTCCGCCATCAGCGGAGTCTTGCCGCACGCGGCCGGCTCGGGGAACCGGATCCGGGCCACCTTGTCGGACACGCGTTCCGCGTCGAGGTCGGACATCAGCTTGTCGGCGCGCTTCGCCATGTTCTGCGCCGCCACCGCCTTGGTGGCCTTCGCGCCGAGCTTCGCGGCCTGCGCGCGCAGCGCACCGGCCTTCTTCTCAGCATTGGCGCGCTCGCGGCGACGACGCTGTTCGTCGGTCGCGCGGGCGTCGAGGTACTTCTTCCAGCTCATGTTGTACACGTCGGCCTCGCCGCGCACGGCGTCGAGGAACCACACCCGGTTCACGACGTCGTTGAGCAGATCGACGTCGTGGCTGATCACGATCAGACCACCCTCGTGGTTCTGCAGGAATCCCCGCAGCCAGGTGATCGAGTCGGCGTCGAGGTGGTTGGTCGGCTCGTCGAGCAGAAGAGTCGTGTCCGACCGTCCGCCGCTACCGTCCGACGCCGCGAACAGGATGCGCGCCAGTTCGACACGGCGGCGCTGACCACCCGACAGGGTGTGCAGCTGCTGACCGAGGATGCGGTCGGCCAGGCCGAGGCTGTTGCAGATGCGCGCAGCTTCGCTCTCGGCCTCGTAACCCCCGAGGGCCGAGAAGCGGTCCTCGAGGTTTCCGTACTTGCGCACGGCCTTGTCGCGCTCGGCGTCGTCGACGACCTCCGACATCAGGATCTGCTGCTTCTCCATGTCCCGCAGCAGCGAGTCGAGGCCGCGCGCGGACAACACGCGGTCCTTCGCGAGGACGTCGAGGTCGCCTTCCTTCGGGTCCTGCGGGAGGTATCCGAGATCGCCGGTGCGCACCACGGCACCCGCATACGGCTCCCCCTCCCCCGCAAGAATGCGGAGGGTGGTCGTCTTGCCGGCACCGTTGCGGCCGACCAGCCCGATGCGGTCGCCGGGCTGCACCCGCAAAGCCGGCCCGGGCGCGGACAGCAACGTCCGTACTCCAGCTCGAACTTCCAGGTCGGTAGCGGTGATCAACAAGACTCCTAGGAAAATGACGCTCGCGTTGAATGAGAAAAACTGAGCAAAGAACACACGAACCAGCAATTTTACCCGACCGCCGGCGACTCGGAACACGCCCGCCAGTGATCCCGCTAACGTTCGCGGCCGTATCCGACTCGCAGACAGCCCCTGGCCCTCTCGTCGTTGGCGTGTTGATCGGGAGTGATGCGTTCGGGAGTTTGTACACGGTGGTGACGTCTGTGGGTGGGAGGGTCGATGGCCACAGTCAATATTCGGGAAACTAGTGCGTTCCGTCTGGGCCCGACTCTATACGCCGGCTGCCGACGTATAGAGTCGGGAAGCCCGACCGACGTGTTCCGGGATTTCGCAGGCGCATTCAGGTTCCCCACCCCGCGCGACTCCATCTCGCTCAACTCTTCGCGCTCCCCCACGGTCGGCGAGGCAGGACCGCGGCGCCCACTCCCCCCAGCACCCGCCGTGGCCGGTCCGGGCTGTCCAGGGCGAGTTGACGAGGTCGTGACGTGCGCCGGCGAAGCCCCCACTACCCCGAGCTATCCGGAGCGCACCGGGACGAGTTCGGGAAACATTGCTGTTCCGTCCGTGTCCGATTCTGGAACATGTACATATTCTCCGGCAGGAAACTCGGCTCTCGTGTCAGGCTGGCTGCGTGACAGCTTCTCCCCGTCCAGCGATCTGGGACGTTGCGATCGTGGGCCTCGGGCCCGCCGGCCGCGCCCTCGCCCACCGGGCCACAGCTCTCGGTGCGACGGTCGTTTCGGTCGACCCGCTCCCCCGGAGGTCGTGGACCGCGACGTACGCGGCGTGGGAAGACGAGCTCCCCGACTGGCTCCCTCGGGACGCGATCGAAACGAGAACTTCTCGCCCGGCGGCCTGGACGACACGTCGCCACATCATCGATCGCACATATTGTGTTTTGAATACATCGTCACTGCAATCAATACTCAGCAGGGAATGCGGAACCGTCCTCGCAGGTAGAGCCGTGGACCTCTCCCCCACGTCCGTTCTGCTGGACGACGGGTCCACGCTGGAGGCGCACGTCGTGGTCGACGCTCGCGGCACCGGCGACAGCCCCGACCTCGCCCAGCAGACGGCCTACGGCGTCGTGGTGGACCCCGGCACGGCCGCCCATGCGCTCGCCGGCGACGCCGCGGTGTTCATGGACTGGCGCCGCGACAACGGCACATCGCCCTCGGACGTGCCGTCGTTCCTCTACGGGGTCCCCCTCGCGCACGACCGGTTCCTGCTCGAAGAGACCTGCCTGGTCGGTCGCCCGCCACTCCCGATCTCGGAACTCGCCACCCGACTCCACGACCGACTCCGACAGCGGGGCGTCACCGTACCGTCCCATTCGGACGTCGAGAGAGTCAGATTCGCCGTCGAACCACCCCCCGAGGCGGGTCGTGCCCACAGCTCGGATCAGGTGCGCTTCGGGGCCCGCGCCGGGTTGATGCACCCCGGAACGGGTTACAGCGTCGCAGCGTCGCTCCTGTGCGCAGATGTTCTGGCCCACGATCTTCGTGACGGTTCGAACGCGCGACTGTGGCCATGGAAGGCCCGCACCGTCGTGTCCCTGCGGTCGGTCGGTCTTCGCGTCCTCCTGAATCTGGATGCAGAACACGTCCCCGAATTCTTCGAGCATTTCTTCGATCTACCGCCACAACTCCAGGCGGCATATCTGTCCGAACGGTCGAATCCGCGCGGAACCCTGTCCGCAATGGGGCGGATGTTTCGGGCATCCTCCGGCRATATCCGCAGTGTGATTCTCCGTTCGACGCTTCGCCGGGAAGTTCGATGAACTGTCGCGCGAACGCGAAAAGGAGACCATCATGGAACGCATGCGGTCGATATGGAAGGGCTCGATAGCGTTCGGACTCGTGAATGTGCCGGTCAAGGTCTATTCGGCAACCGAGGATCACGACATCAGGTTTCACCAGGTCCATGCCAAGGACGGCGGCCGGATCAAATACAACCGCGTCTGCTCCGAATGCGGCAACGTCGTCCAATACGCCGATATCGACAAGGCCTACGACTCCGACGACGGCGTGCGCGTGGTGTTGACGGACGATGATTTCGGGAAACTGCCCGCCGCCGAGAAACACGAGATTCCCGTTCTGCAGTTCGTGCCGACCGAACAGATCGACCCCATTCTGTTCGAGAAGAGTTACTTCCTCGAACCCGATTCCAGCTCTCCGAAGGCGTATGTCCTCCTCGCGACAGCCCTCGAGAACAGCGACCGCACAGCCCTCGTCCACTTCACCCTCCGGCAGCGCACCCGACTGGCCGCGATGCGGTCACGCGACGGGGTACTGGTGATCCAGACGCTGCTGTGGCCGGACGAGGTACGCGCCGCCGAGTTCTCCTCGCTCGACGGCGTCGACAAGCCGAAGGCGAAGGAACTCGCCATGGCCGAGACGCTCGTCGACAGCATGGCCGACGACTTCGACCCCACCGAATTCACCGACGACTACCAGGTGCAGTTGCGTGAACTGCTCGACGAGATGATCGAGTCGGGCGGCAAGAAGGTCATCCCCGTCGCCGAAGTCGAGAAGAGCGGCGAGGACGCCGAAGTGGTGGACCTGGTGGCGGCACTGCAGCGCAGCGTCGACGCCGCCGGGAAGAAGGCCGCACCCGCCAAGAAGAAGCCGGCCAAGAAGGCTCCGGCCAAGACCGCCGCGAAGAAGGCCACCTCCAAGTCGTCCACTTCGGAACGCAAACGCGCCTGAACCGACGCGGAGG
>NZ_JBFUGT010000427.1:0-4472 GCF_056402775.1 Rhodococcus sp. P3_B8 | reverse complement strand
CTTCTTTGCTGCGGTCTTCTTGGYTGCCGTGGTCTTGGCCGGAGCCTTCTTGGCTGCAGTCTTCTTGGCTGCGGTCTTGGCCGGAGCCACCTTCTTCGCGACGGTCTTCTTGGCTGCCGTGGTCTTGGCCGGAGCCTTCTTGGCTGCAGTCTTCTTGGCTGCGGTCTTGGCCGGAGCCACCTTCTTCGCGACGGTCTTCTTCGCGGCCGTAGTCTTGGCCGGAGCCTTCTTGGCTGCAGTCTTCTTCGCGGCCGTGGTCTTGGCCGGAGCTGCCTTCTTGGCTGCAGTCTTCTTGGCAGCCGTCTTCTTGGCAGCAGCCTTCTTGGCAGCAGCCTTGGTGGCGGGCGCCGCTGCGCCGCGCTTGACTGCCGGACCGGTGGCCGGAAGCTTCTGGCCGCCAGCGATAACCGCCTTGAACTGAGCGCCCGGACGGAACGCCGGCACCGACGTCGGCTTGACCTTGACGGTCTCACCCGTGCGCGGGTTGCGTGCGACACGTGCCGCGCGACGACGCTGCTCGAAGACACCGAAACCGGTGATGGTCACGCTGTCGCCGCGGTGCACTGCCCGGACGATCGTGTCCACGACATGCTCGACAGCTTCCGTTGCCGTGCGCCTGTCCGTGCCCAGTTTCTCGGTCAGAACATCGATGAGCTCTGCCTTATTCATTGAAATTCCTCCGCGAACTAATGGTCCATCATCGGACCGACTACGAACTACGGTAAACCTGAATACCGCAGGAGTCTATGTGCCACGCCAATTCTCATACAACGCGGCACCATTCTCAGGAACTTATTATCTGGCAGACAGGCTCCGATTCCAACTTTCAGTCGGCCGGAGTGGGCTCCGGAAGAGTCGCAGGTTTCCAAGAAGGCCTTGACTTTTCGAACTCGGAAATGGCTTCTACCTGCCGTAATGTCAATCCGATGTCGTCCAGACCCTCGATCAGACGCCACCGTGTGTAGTCATCAATCGCAAAGGGCACCACGGTGGTTCCGGCCGTCACAGTCTTGTTCTCGAGGTCGACAATCAATTCGAGACCGGGTTGCTCGTCGAGCAGTTTCCAGAGCAGTTCGACGTCCGACTGGGCCACCTGAGCGGCCAGCAGACCGGCCTTGCCGGCGTTGCCGCGGAAGATGTCGGCGAAGCGAGAGGCGATCACGACCCGAAATCCGAAGTCGGATAGCGCCCACACGGCGTGCTCCCGGGAGGAGCCCGTGCCGAAATCGGGCCCGGCCACGAGAACACTGCCCTTGTCGTACGGGGCGACGTTCAGAACGAAGTTCGGATCGTTCCGCCACGCGGCGAACAGGCCGTCCTCGAAACCGGTGCGGGTCACTCGTTTCAGGTAGACCGCCGGAATGATCTGGTCCGTGTCCACGTTGGATCGCCGCAGCGGAACGCCGATACCTTTGTGTGTGCTAAAGGATTCCATCGAAAAATCTCCTAAATTCCTTGGGTCCTAGGCCAGATCTGTCGGCGCGGACAGTGTTCCCCGGACCGCGGTCGCGGCGGCGACCAGCGGCGAAACCAGGTGAGTCCGGCCGCCCTTGCCTTGACGGCCTTCGAAATTGCGGTTGGACGTGGAGGCCGAACGCTCGCCGGGCGCGAGCTGATCCGGGTTCATCCCGAGGCACATCGAGCACCCCGCCTGCCGCCATTCGGCGCCAGCGGCGGTGAAGATCTCGCCGAGACCCTCCTTTTCGGCCTGCGCGCGAACACGCATCGAGCCCGGCACGATCAGCATCCGGACCCCGTCGGCGACGTGGCGGCCACGCAACACATCGGCCACGGCGCGCAGATCCTCGATCCGGCCGTTGGTGCACGAACCCACGAAAACTGTGTCGATCGCCACCTCACGCAACGGAGTTCCGGCTTCGAGGCCCATGTAGGTCAACGCCTTCTCCGCGGCGTGACGCGCGCTCTCGTCCACGATGTCGGCAGGATTCGGCACGGCCTCGCCGAGCGGCAGTCCCTGCCCCGGGTTGGTGCCCCAGGTCACGAACGGCGTCAGGGAACTCGCGTCGATGTGGACCTCGTTGTCGAAAACCGCACCCTCGTCGGTCTTCAACTGCTCCCAGGCCTCGACCGCGGCGTCCCAGTCGGCGCCCTTCGGCGCATGGGGACGTCCCTTGATGAATTCGTAGGTGATCTCGTCGGGGGCGATCATGCCTGCCCGCGCACCCGCCTCGATGGACATGTTGCAGACGGTCATCCGCGCTTCCATCGACATCTTCCGGATCGCTTCGCCCCGGTACTCCAGGACGTAGCCCTGGCCGCCGCCCGTTCCGATCTTCGCGATGACAGCCAAAATGAGATCTTTACTCGTCACGCCGTCGGGCAATTCGCCGTCCACGGTGATCGCCATCGTCCGGAAAGGACGCAACGACAACGTCTGCGTCGCCATGACGTGTTCGACCTCACTGGTGCCGATACCCATCGCGAGCGCGCCGAAGGCGCCGTGGGTGGACGTGTGGCTGTCACCGCACACCACGGTCATGCCGGGCTGGGTGAGGCCCAGCTGCGGGCCGACCACGTGGACGATGCCCTGGTCGATGTTTCCCATCGGGTGCAGCCGGACACCGAATTCCTCACAGTTGCGCCGCAGCGTGTCCACCTGAGTCTTGGAGACGGGGTCTGCGATCGGCTTGTCGATGTCGACGGTGGGGACGTTGTGGTCCTCGGTGGCGATCGTCAGGTCGGGTCGGCGCAGTGGGCGCCCCGCCAGCCGGAGTCCGTCGAATGCCTGCGGACTCGTCACTTCGTGAACGAGATGCAGGTCGATGTAGATGAGGTCGGGGTTGTCTCCCTCACCCCGGACCACGACGTGGTCTTCCCACACCTTCTCTGCCAGGGTGCGTGCTTTCTCCGCCATCTTCTCCACCTCTGTGTGTCTTCTCGCACCGCGGGCTTCGGGCCGGTCCGCCGTGCGCTTGATGTCGTTACCCTCTTCCCGGACACGCACTCGACGTGAGACGAAGGTGCGCTATGATCCCAGTATGCGAGAAAGTGGTATCGACCTATGAGACAGCATAGCGGCATCGGAGTCCTTGACAAAGCGGTGGGCGTGCTGCATGCCGTGGCCGAGAAGCCCTGCAGCCTCACTGAACTGTGCTCGCGCACCGGACTACCCCGCGCCACCGCCCACCGGCTGGCCGTCGGGCTCGAGGTCCACCGCCTCCTGACCCGCGACTCCGACGGGCTGTGGTGCCCCGGTCCCGGCCTCGCCGAACTCGCTGCAACGGCTAACGATCCACTCGTTTCGGCGGCGGCCCTCGTCCTTCCGCGGCTGCGCGAGATCACCGGGGAGAGCGTGCAGCTGTACCGCAGGGAAGGCACTCAGCGCATCTGCGTGGCGGCGATGGAGCCGCCCACAGGTCTCCGCGACACCGTTCTCGTCGGGGCACGACTGCCGATGAGCGCCGGCTCGGGCGCCAAGGTCCTTCTCGCCTGGGCCGACCCACAGACCCAGCGCGCGATTCTTCCCGACGCGGCGTTCGGCGAGCGCGTGCTGCTCGAGGTCCGCAGGCGCGGCTGGGCACAGAGCGCCGCCGAGCGGGAACCCGGTGTCGCCAGTGTCGCCGCACCCGTGCGGGATGCCGGCGGCGCTGTCATCGCAGCAATTTCGGTGTCCGGCCCCATCGACAGGATGGGCAGGCGTCCCGGCGCTCGCTGGGCGGCCGACCTTCTCGCCGCCGCCGAGGCGTTGCACAAGAGGCTCTGATCGACCACGACCGACGTTCACCGCGACAGGAGAAGCCGATGGGGAAGAACCAACGATCGCAGATCACGATGACGGATTCGGAGATCGCCGAATTCGTGGATCGGAGCCGGATCGCCACGCTCGCAACGGTGGCAGCGGACGGCCGAGCCCACCTCGTCGCCATGTGGTACGCCGTGATCGACGGCGAGATCTGGTTCGAGACGAAGTCGAAATCGCAGAAGGCGGTCAACCTGCGCCGTGACGACCGCGTCACCGTCCTGATCGAGGACGGCCAGACGTACGACACCCTGCGCGGAATCTCCATCGAGGGCCGGGCGGAGATCGTGGAGGACCCGGACGCGATGTTCGCGGTCGGCGTCAGCGTGTGGGAACGGTACACCGGGCCCTACACCGACGATCTGCGTCCCGCTATCGATCAGCTGCTGCATAAGCGGGTTGTCGTGCGGATCGTTGCCGAGCGCATCAGAAGCTGGGATCATGCCAAGCTCGGCTTGCCCGCGATGCCGGTGGGCGGGACCACGTCCGCGTACCTGGAGACGGCCGACCGCCGCGCCTGACGTCGCGCAGAAAAAACGGGAGCATTCTCGGTGCCCTCGGCGTAGCTTCACAGAGTGAACCGACTACCCGAGGGAGTTCACCATGACCGACGCCAGTAACGAGGACACGAAAAAGAAATTCCGCGAAGCACTCGAGCGGAAGAATCATCAGGCCGGACTGTCCACCGATCACAAGGACGGACATTCCAAGG
>NZ_JBFUGT010000426.1:0-4494 GCF_056402775.1 Rhodococcus sp. P3_B8 | reverse complement strand
GCCGTGGACAGCCTCGTCGTCACCGACGAGGGCCGCACGGCCCAGCTGTGGCGGATTCGCGCCGATGGCGCCGGACTCGCCGGCCGCAGTCCTGCCGGCCTTCCCGCACACGCAGGATGGGAGGACGCGGCCGTGCCACCGGCCATGCTGGGCAACTATCTCCGCGACTTCGACGCCCTGATGGACGAATTCGACGTTACCGGCCTGCCGTACGGGCACTTCGGTGACGGATGCATGCACGTGCGCATCGATTGGCCGCTCGACAAGCCCGGCGGGGACCGCATCTTCCGGGACTTCCTGGTCGCGGCGAGCACACTCGTCGCCGGCTACGGCGGATCCCTGTCCGGTGAGCACGGGGACGGCCGCGCCCGCAGCGAACTATTGCCGCTGATGTACTCACCCGACGCGATGAAACTCTTTGCTGCCGTCAAGCACGTCTTCGACCCGGACAACATCCTCAATCCCGGAGTCGTGGTCGACCCCCGCCCGGTCGACGCGGACCTGCGCATTCCCGCAGCCCCACTCCTGCGCCGCAACCTGGCCCTGGCCTATCACCACGACGACGGAGATTTCACCCAGGCGGTGCACCGCTGCACCGGCGTCGGAAAATGCCGGGCCGACAACACCGCCACCGGGGGAGTGATGTGCCCGTCGTATCAGGCGACCCGGGAGGAGAAGGACTCCACCCGCGGCCGCGCGCGCGTGTTGCAGGAGATGATCAACGGCACCGACATCGACGGTGGCTGGCGATCGCCCGAGGTTCACGACGCCCTCGACCTGTGTCTGTCCTGTAAGGGGTGCTCCTCGGACTGCCCTACCGGTGTCGACATGGCCGCGTTCAAATCCGAAGTGCTGCACCAGAGCTACAAGGGCCGCATCCGCCCCGCCTCGCACTACTCGCTGGGATGGCTTCCGCGTTGGGCGAAGATCGCCAGCCACGCGCCCGGTCTGGTCAACGCCACGATGCGCGTTCCCGGCATCGGACCGCTGGCGTTGTCGTCGGCCGGAGTGGACAAGCGCCGCACCATTCCACCGTTCGCGAAGCAGACGTTCCGGTCCTGGTTCAAGGCCACCGAAAACGACCGTGCCACGACCGGTGACCCGGTGCTGCTGTTCGTGGACTCGTTCACCAACTACTTCACCCCCGAGGTCGGGCACGCCACGGTGCAGGTGCTCGAAGCCGCCGGCTACCGGCCGCAATTGACCGACAAGCAGCAGTGCTGCGGACTCACCTGGATCTCCACCGGGCAGCTCACCGCGGCGAAGAAGATCCTCGGCCGCACCGTGGACGCACTGTCCGGTAGCGCCGCGGCCGGAATTCCGATCGTCGGAATGGAGCCGTCCTGCACGGGTGTGCTGCGCTCGGACGCCGCGGAACTGCTCGGTAGGTCRGCGGCCGAACCGGTCGCCGACGCAACCCGTACCCTCGCGGAACTGTTGACGGACCGCGGGTGGGAACCGCCGTCTCTCGAAGGCAAGTCCGTTGTCGCGCAGCCGCACTGCCACCATCATTCGGTGATGGGGTGGAGTCCGGACGCGCAGCTTCTCGAGAAGGCCGGTGCACAGGTTCAGCGGCTGGGCGGATGCTGCGGGTTGGCCGGCAACTTCGGGGTGGAGAAGGGGCATTACGAGGTGTCGGTGGCGGTCGCCGAGCAGCAACTCCTACCCGCCGTGGCCGGGGCGGACGCGGACACCACGATCCTGGCTGACGGCTACTCCTGCCGGACGCAGTTGGCGGATCTGACCGATCGTCGCGGTGACCACTTGGCGCAATTGCTCGCCGCGCAGCTCGACGCCGGTGCTGCGCGCCGACGGGACTGACCCTCGGGGGTGCACACACAAGGGTGTTACTTCGAGGCGGGCCTGGTGACCGGCCCGGGAGCGGGAGCGGAAATGTTGTTCGCGAGCGGGCTCTGCGGGTTGATGCGCCGGCGAAGCCGGTAGGCGATCAACGTCGCGATGAGGGCTCCGACGCTCAGGGAGATCTGCGAGCGGGACGATTCGACGTAGAACATCGACACCAGCACGGCGAGGATGCCGCCGGCAGCGAGGATCGACAGGTAGGGGAACAGCCACATCTTCAGGCGGAGTTGGGCGACCTCTTCTCGGGTCATCAGGCCACGCAGTTTGATCTGCGACATCGCGATCATGAGGTAGACCATCAGGATGGTGGCGCCGGAGGCGTTGAGGAGGAAGGCGAAGACGGTGTCGGGGGAGAGGTAGTCGAGGCCGATGCAGGCGAAGCCGACGAGGGTTGCAAGGAGCAGCGAGTTGCGGGGGACGCCGTGCTTGTCCAGCTTTGCGATGCTCTGTGGCGCATCGCCTTTGTGCGCGAGGGTGAAGAGCATCCGCGAGGAGGTGTAGAGGCCGGAGTTCAGGCAGGAGAGTACGGCGACGAGCACCACAGCGTTCATGATGTCAGGTCCGCCGGGGATGCCCATGTGGGTGAGGGCGTCGACGAACGGCGACTGGCCGACCTTGACGTCGGTCCAGGGCACGATGATGGCGAGCAGCAGCACGGAGCCGATGTAGAAGAACCCGATGCGGGCGATCACGGAATTGGTGGCCTTGGCGACGGCCTTCTCCGGTTCGGCGGATTCGGCGGCGGCGATGGTGGCGATTTCGGGGCCGACCATGGAGAAGACGGCGACGACGACGCCCGAGAGGATGACGGTCCAGCCGTTGGGGGTGAAGCCGCCGTGATCGGTGAGGTTGGAGAAATCGGCGGAATGGCTGGGCCACAGCCCGAAGACGTAGGCGGCACCGAGGGCGAGGAACAGCAGGATCGCGGCGACCTTGATGCCTGCGAACCAGTATTCGAACTCGCCGAAGTTGCGGACCGAGCGGAGGTTCGTGGCGACCATGGCCAACAGCAGGACGACCGCCATCACCCAGGAGGGCAGGTCGATCCAGCGTTGCAGCAGTTTGCCGCCGATGACGGCTTCGGCGCCGACCGCGACGACCCAGAAGAACCAGTACAGCCAGCCGGTGGTGAAGCCGGCCCACCCCCCGAAGGCCTTGCGGGCATAGCCGGCGAACGATCCGGTCGACGGGTTGGTGGTGGCCATTTCGCCGAGCATGCGCATCACGAGGACGATGACGACACCGGTGATGGCGTAGGACACGAATGCTGCGGGGCCGGAGGTGTGCAGCAGGGCGCTCGAACCTACGAAGAGCCCGGCGCCGATGACGCCTCCGATCGCGATCATGGTGAGGTGTCGTTGTTTCAGAGACTTCTGCAACGTCTCGGGCGGTTGTTCGAGAGTGGACATCAAACGCTCCAAAGGTCGAGTCGGACACGAGATCGAAAGCGCGAGCTGTGCCCCTGTGGTCGCAGGCGTGATCGGACGCCGCGATACCGTGACGGGTCGGGGACGGAAAATGCCGTCCTGGGCCCGGCGAGATGGCGAACTTCCGTTCGTGTGTGATCAACCTAACGGCCCACCACGTAGCATGCTAGGGACATGTGCCAGAACTTTCCGCCCCGTCAGTCAGACACATGTATGGCCGACTCCGAATAATCGCCATAGTTATCGCTCACGAAATACGCTGTTCACGGAGATGGTGAAGTGAATCTCGATGAAGTGGTCACCGAGGTGGCCGAACGTCTGTCGGCATCAGTCGTCCTGGTCGACCGGGCCTTTTCGCTGATCGCTTACAGCACCCAGTTGCCTGGCGTCGACAAAGATCGGGTGCAGTCGATCCTTACCCGCAGTTGCCCGCCGGAGGCGCGCGCGTGGTACGAAAGCTTCGGGATTGCCGATACCACGCGCCCGGTGATCACGCCGGAGAATCCTGATATCGAAGCGTCGTCGCGGATCTGTCTTCCGGCTCGCTACGCAGGCGCGGCATACGGATATCTGTTCGTCCTGGCGGATGAGAACAGCGCCGTGTCCGACGGCGATCTCACCGCCGCAATGTCCCTGGCCGGCCAGGCCGGCGCGCAACTCGCACACACCGCCCGGGGTCGTGACGATATGGCGGTCGCCGTCGCAGACCTCCTCGAAGGCGACCGAAAGGCGTTCGCCCGTGCGATTACTCGCATCGAAGACTCGGGGCTCTTCCCGGACGGCGGCGCGTTGACCGTGCTGGCCGTCGACGGTCTCCTGCCCGCCCCTGGCGCACGCGCTCTGCTGGCACCGATCGGATCGTTGACCGCGGTGATGATCCCTGCCGGCGACGGCGCCGTCGACCCCGTTCGGTCCGTTGCCGAAAGCGGTGCGGGTGCCGGAGCTCTGGTCGGGGTGGGGGGTTCGTACCAGGGGTTGCGGTCTGCCCGCCGAAGCTGGCAGCAAGCCAAACTCGGTGTCCGGGTCGCCCGGCACGACGAATCGATGGGACCGATCGCGTACTGGGAAGAACTCGGCATCTACCGGCTGTCCTCGTGCGGGCCCACCAGCGTCGTCGCCGATGCAGTCCTCACCCCGTCCGTCCGGGCCCTGCTCGACCACCGCAACGTCGACCTGCTCGTCACCGCACAGACTTACCTGGACC
>NZ_JBFUGT010000425.1:0-4574 GCF_056402775.1 Rhodococcus sp. P3_B8 | reverse complement strand
CTCGGGCACTTCGATGAGCACGGCCGGATCTTCATCGTCGGTCGTGCGAGCGAGACCATCATCACGGGTGGCACGAACATCCAGCCGGTGGAGATCGAGCGGGCACTCGAACTGCATCCGATGGTCCGCGAGGCGGTGGTGGTGGGCGTGCCGGACCCGAAATGGGGCGAGACCCCGGCGGCGTACGTGCACATCGACGCACTGTGGGCCGACGTGAGCGGGGAGCTGGCCGCGGTGCTGCGCGAGAACCTGGCGGGGTTCAAACGCCCGGGTCACGTGTACATCTCGACCGATCCGATCCCGCGCGCCTCGAAGGCGGCGAAGATCGCGCGCGGTGACATCAAGCGGCTGGTGCGGTCGTGGGTCGAGGACCCTACCGTGGTGCCGCGCAACGTAACGAAAGTGGTGAAGGAACGTGGCTGACGCAGTGATCGAGTCCACCGATGACATCGTCATCGATACCGTGGACGGTGTGGGCACGGTACGACTGAACCGGCCCGACCGGGGCAACTCGGTCACCCCCGACGTGGTGACCCGCATGGGCGATGCGGTCGCCGACCTCGCCGAGACCGACGGCATCGGTGCGGTGGTGCTTACTGGCACCGGCAAGGTGTTCTGCGCCGGCGCCGACGTCAAGGACATGTACGCGGTGTACTCCGCCGACGGTGCCGACGGGTTGATGGACTACCTCGCCGTCACCTGGATGCCGGCCGTGCAGCGCACGGTGCGGTTGCTGTGGAACACCCCGGTTCCGGTGATCGCCGCATACAACGGCCACGCGACTGCCGGCGGGCTGGACTTCGGACTCTCCTGTGATGTGCGCCTGGCCGCGTCCCAAGCGAGGTTCGCCGAGAGCTATGTCAACCTCGGCATGGTGCCGGTGGCCGGCGGTGCGTACCTGCTGCCGAAGCTGATCGGTCTGGAGAAGGCATCCCGGATGATTGCGACGGGCGAGTTCATCGATGCCGCGCAGGCACTGGCGGCCGGCATGGTGAGCGAGGTGTGCGACACCGAGGACCTCGCACGCCGGGCGGCCGAGGTGGCCCGCGAGATGACGCACGGGCCGGTGGCGACGTATGCGAACGCGAAGCGGATCGCGCGTGCCGCGGCGACGCTCGAGCTGGACGCCGCGCTGAAGGAGAGTCTGGCCGCGAATATCGCCCTGATTGCCCGGCCCGAGGTGCGCAAGCTGGTGCTCAACGTGATGGAGCAGTACAGCTTGGCGAATTAGAGCGGTGCGCGCAACGGGGCTGGCCGGGCGGCGGGAACGACATCATGCAGGTCTGAGAATGGTGCGTGGATCATCGTGATCGGGGTTCGGGCCGCTCTGGGATGAGACTTAAGGAGAGGGAAATGGAATACAACAGGCTGGGGCGTTCTGGGCTCAAGGTGAGTCGAATCGGTCTGGGAGCGATGAACTTTGGATTCGTCACGGACGAGGCGGGAAGCTTCGAGATTCTCAATCACGCAGTAGAGTTGGGCATCAACTTCGTCGACACGGCGGATGTCTACGGTGGTCCGCAGACTCCCGACATGGAGAAGGGATTCGGCACTTCCGAGGAAATCATCGGCAAGTGGCTGGCACAGGACCCCTCCCGACGGGACAGGATCGTCCTGACTTCCAAGGTCTACCAGCCGATGGATACCGGTCCGAACGATCGCGGGCTTTCGGCTTATCACATCCGTAGGGCGTGTGAGGCGAGCCTCCGCAGGCTGCAGACCGACCACATCGACGTCTATCAGATGCACCACGTCGACCGAACCACGCCGTGGGAAGAGGTGTGGCAGGCATTCGAGCAGTTGGTCCGGGAGGGAAAGATCAGCTACGTCGGTAGCAGCAATTTCGCGGGATGGGATATCGCGACCGCGCAATGCATCGCGAATGCCCGCCACTTTCTCGGTCTGGTTTCGGAGCAGAGTCTGTACAACTTGACCGAGCGGACAATCGAGCTCGAGTTGATTCCGGCGTTGCGCAACTACGGGATCGGGCTGATTCCATGGAGTTCATTGGGGCGTGGCCTCCTCGGAGGGGTGCTCGACAACGCCAGCAGCGGTCGCCGCAGCCGCCCCGAAATGCAGGCCCGGATCGAGCGGATCCGTCCCCAGCTGGAGGCCTATGAAGCACTCTGCCGGCAGATCGGTGAGCGTCCCTCCGACGTCGCGACCGCCTGGCTGCTGGCGAATCCCGTCGTCTCCACGATCATTGCGGGGCCGCGGACCGTCGAACAGTTCGACCAGAGCGCTCGTGCGTTGGACGTGTCGTTGTCCGCGGAGACGATGGCGGAGTTGGACAAGATCTTCCCGGGGCCCGGCGGTGAGGCTCCGGCAGCATATGCGTGGTGAGTAGCTCATCCGTAACGTCGGAGGCCCGGAACCAGTTCTCGGTTCCGGGCCTCCACGTTTGTAGTCCGTCAGTGGCGGTCAGGCCAGGGATTGCGCGAACTCCGCCGGCAGGCCGATCGACCGCAGTTCGGTGTACGCCTCCAATCCTTCGACCCCGTTCTCTCGGCCGATTCCACTCATCTTGAATCCACCGAACGGCGACTGCAGTCCGATCGGACTGCCGTTCAGTTCGACCACGCCGGTGCGCAACCGGCTGGCGACCTGTAGCCCGCGTTCGAGATCCGAAGAGAAGACGGCACCGTTGAGGCCGTACTGCGAGTCGTTCGCGATGGCGATCGCGTCCTCTTCGTCGCGGTAGGTCATCACGGACACCACCGGCCCGAAGATCTCCTCCTGTGCGACGGTCGCGCCTCTGGATACTCCGGCAATGATCGTTGGTTCCACATACCATCCGTGCTCGAGGCCGGCGGGGCGGTTGCCGCCCTTGATGATTCGGCCACCCTCCTCCTGACCGATTCGGATGTACTTCTCGACCGTGGTGCGATGGCGCTCACTGAACAGCGGACCGATCTCGGTCGCATCGTGGTGCGGGTCGCCGACTGCCATCGTGTCGATCATCGCAGCGAGTGAATCCAGAAGTTCACTCTCCCGCTTCTCGGAGACGAGGATGCGAGTCTTCAAAGTACAGACTTGACCGTTGTTCCTGAAGGAACCCATACGGAGCAGTTCGGCAGTCGCGTTCATGTCGGCATCGTCCAGAATCACGGCGGCCGACTTGCCGCCGAGCTCGAGCGTCACACGACGAATATTCGCGCCGCACAGCGATGCGATTCTGCGACCTGCGTCCGTTGAACCGGTGAAGGTGACCTTGTCCACCCCGCGATGCGCGACCAGGTGCTCCGATGCCTCGCGTTCGGCGGGCACGACGTTGATCACACCTGCGGGGAACCCCGCCCGTTCGATGAGCTCAGCCAGCAGGTACGCGTCCAGCGTCGTCTGCGGTGCCGGCTTCAGCACGAATGTGCATCCTGCGAGGATCGCCGGCACGATCTTCTGCACGCTGATACCCATCGGCACGTTCCAGGGGACGACGGCCCCGACCACCCCGACGGGTTCTCTTGTCACCAATGCGTTTCCGAGTGGTCCTGACCGGACGGTGCGGAACGGGTACTCACCAATGAAGTCGAGATACGCATCGATCACCCGCACGGGGTTCGCTGCCTGGATGGTGCGGGATTGGGTGATCGGGCACCCCATCTCGGTGGTGATCAGTTCCGCGATCTGTTCGGCATGGTCAATCAACAATCCGCGAAACCGCCGTACGACGGCGATGCGCTCGTCGAGCGACATGCGGGGCCACGGGCCGGTGTCGAAGGCCACGCGGGCCGCGGCTACAGCGAGATCGACGTCGGCAGGCGATGCCGACGCCACGTCGGCGAGGAGTTCTTCGCTGACCGGGGAGACGACGGGGATGCGCTCGCCGCGCGCTGCAATCCATCGACCATCGACGAACAACTTCCCGTGTCGGTGTTCCATGAGCATTGCTCTATCTCCTTTGGGTGGGAACGTCGGGTGAGGGGCGGGGGCGTCCTCCTCGTCCTGATGGGCATTGTGGCGGTAAGCCACGGCCGATCGCTCGTGCGCGTCGATCTCACGGTCGGGCTTCTGCTAGCCAAGGACTCTGTGCACAGAATATCATAAGTCAGATAGTTGACAGCTGGTAAAATATCTGCTGAAATCGTGTGTCGAATGTCACTGCGTCTTCGATCCTTTTCGTCGGCTCGGGGGTGTGGGCGGGTGAGTTGGAACAATCGAAAGAGGTTGGCGTGACGGGATCGAAAGAAGTCGTGCTGGTGACCGGTGCTTCCGGATTCGTCGGATCGAGGCTGGTCGAGCAGCTGAGTACATCGGGCCGCTATCGCGTGTTGGCCGCGGATTCGCACTGGACCGACCGATCCAAGACCTTCGGTGAACTGTCCGACGTGGAGCGATGCGACATCGACCTCCGGGATCGAGAGGCGGTTGATGCTCTGGTGGCCAGGTCGGGAAGCATCGTTCATCTAGCGGCAATTCGCGCGGTGGCAGGGCTCGACGATCCCTGGGCCGCATTCGAGGTGAACGTGGCGGCCGCCTACGGCCTGATGGATTCGGCAAAGCGCCATGGGGTGCGGCGCATCGTCTACGGCTCGTCGCACAGTGTCTACGGGAACTTCGCGAAGCGTCAGACGTAC
>NZ_JBFUGT010000424.1:0-4609 GCF_056402775.1 Rhodococcus sp. P3_B8 | reverse complement strand
CCGTGACACGGGCCGCCGCACTCACCGCCACCCGCGGCGCCAACCTCGTCGGGATCAAGCGCGGAATCCATCACGACGCCCTCGCCGCGCTCGCCACGGTGACGGACAAGAGCAACTTCAGCTTCGGGTGAGAGAATGAGCACGTGAATGCGGATGTCGAGGCGGCGGTCAGGTCAATCGAGACCGATCTGATCGCGCTGTCCCATTCGATCCACAGCGAACCGGAACTGGCGTTCGAGGAGTTCCGGAGCGTCGCGAAGATCACCGAACTGCTCAAACGCAGCGGGTTCGACGTGCGGTCGGGCATCGCGGACCTGCCAACGGCGTTCGATGCCACGTTCGGCAGTGGCGACCTCGTCATCGGTATCTGCGCCGAGTACGACGCGCTCCCGGAGATCGGTCACGCGTGCGGGCACAACATCATCGCGGCGTCCGCGGTCGGTGCCGGCGTCGCGCTCGCCACGGTCGCCGACCGGCTGGGGATCACGGTGCGGGTCATCGGGACGCCCGCGGAGGAGAGCGGCGGGGGAAAGATCGCCATGCTCGAGAAGGGCGTCTTCGACGATGTCGCGGCCGCCCTGATGGTGCATCCGGGTCCGATCGACATCACCGGAGCGACGTCGCTCGCGCTGGCCGACATCGCGGTCACGTTCACCGGCCGCGAAGCGCACGCGTCGGCCGCACCGGAGTTCGGGCGCAACGCCGCCGACGCCGCGACCGTCGCCCAGGTCGGGATCGGCCTGCTGCGCCAACACCTCTCGCCGGGGCAGCAGATCCACGGGATCGTCTCCGACGGCGGCACCGCGCCCAACATCGTTCCCGCACGCTCCGAAATGCTGTACTACCTGCGCGCCGAGACGGCGTGGGCGTTGTCCGAGCTGACGACACGCGCGGAGGCGTGTTTCGCGGCGGGCGCCCTCGCCACCGGGTGCACACACGAGATCCGCACCGTGTCGCCGACGTACACGGAACTGACGCYGGACCCGTGGCTGGTCGCGACGTACCGGGAGCAGATCATCGACATGGGACGGACACCGCTGCAGCTCGAGTGGGAGGGCGTCCGTCCGCTGGGCAGCACCGACATGGGCAACGTCACCAACGTCCTGCCCGGAATTCATCCGGTCATCGGCCTCGATTCGGACGGCGCGGTGACGCATCAGCCTCGGTTCGCGGCGGCATGCATCACCGAGTCCGCCGACCGCGCCGTGATCGACGGAGCGATTGCGCTGGCTCGCACGGCAGTTCGCGCGGCAACGGACGACACACAGCGGGTGCGGTTGTTGGAAGGAGTTGATCGCCGGTGAACGCGGCAGTCGACAAATGGATTCTCGCTCACACCGACGAACTCTCTCAGTGGCGTCGACACATCCACGCCAATCCCGAACTCGCGCGACACGAATACGCGACGACGGAATTCGTGGCGACCCGGCTGGCCGCGGCCGGTCTGTCGCCCGAACTGCTGCCCGGCGGAACGGGCCTCACGTGTGATCTCGGACCGTCGAACGGTCCCCGCATCGCGTTGCGCGCCGACATCGACGCCCTCCCGTTGCAGGAATTGACCGGCGCCACGTACTCGTCGACGGTGCCGGGCGTGTCGCACGCGTGCGGCCACGACGCCCACACCACCATCCTCCTGGGAACCGGTCTGGCGCTCAGCGAGATCCCCGACCTCCCGGTGGGTGTCCGGTTGATCTTCCAGCCCGCCGAGGAGGTCATGCCCGGCGGTGCGCTCGAGGTCGTCGCCGCCGGACGGCTCGAGGGGGTGTCGCGGATCTTCGCCCTCCACTGCGATCCGCGGCTCGCGGCCGGGCGGGTCGGGGTGCGGCTCGGTGCGATCACGTCCGCGGCCGACACGATCGAGGTGGTGCTCGACTCGCCGGGCGGACACACGTCGCGTCCGCACCTGACCACCGACCTCGTGTTCGCGCTGGGTACGGTCGTGACCGGGTTGCCGGGCATGCTCAGCAGACGGATCGACCCGCGCACGGGCACCGTGATGGTGTGGGGCGCCGTGAGCGCAGGCCGGGCACCCAACGCCATTCCGCAGACCGGCATGATGACCGGCACCGTGCGGACCGGCGATCACGAGACGTGGGAGATGCTCGAGCCACTGGTCCGGGAGATCGTCCACGGTCTGCTCGCGCCCACCGGGGTGCGGTACCAGCTCAACTACCGCCGCGGCGTTCCGCCCGTCGTCAACGACGAGGTGTCGACGCGCATGTTCGAGGACGCCATCCGCACGGTCGGCCCGGACGCCCTCGCCGACACGCCGCAGTCCGGCGGCGGCGAGGACTTCTCCTGGTATCTCGAAGAGGTTCCCGGTGCGATGGCCCGGCTCGGCGTCTGGTCGGGCGTCGGCGAGCAACTCGACATCCACCAGCCCACGTTCGATCTGGACGAGCGGGCGCTGGGCATCGGGGTGCGGGTGCTGTCGAGCCTCGTCCTGGGCTGAGGCGCGGCGCCAGGCGGTTCTATTCGGTGCCCGGTCCGACGTTGCGGCTGTTGCGGGTGCGCAGGTCGCGCACATAGTCGGAGGGSGCCCCGGCGATCTCTGCGGCGTCGGCCATCACCCCGAGGTAGCGAGCGGACGGCAGGCCGCCCTCGTACGCGTCGAGCACGTACAACCAGGCGAGAACGGGTTCGCCCTCGGTGTCGACGCGGACGCGGATCTTGCGGTGGATGCCGAGTTCGGAGCCCTCCCATCGGTCGAGGCTGACCTCGTCCTCCTCGGGGACGTCGTAGAGCACGACGAACACCTTGGAATCGGGGTCCTCGACCACGGTGGCGAGTGCGCCCTCCCAGCCGATGTCCCCGCCACTGAACGTCAGTCGCCAGCCGTGCAGCCAGCCCGTCCCCGCCATCGGCGAGTGTGGGCAGCGCTGCAACATCTGCTCGGGATGCATGTTGGACCCGTAGGCGGCATAGATCGACACGGCGGCAAGCCTAAACGGTGGCTAGTAATCTGTTGCATGCAGTGCACGACACGACGCGCTGCGATCGCAGAAAAAGCCGGCCGGAGACCCCGGTCGACAGTTGAATTGGAGGACAGATGACCCGAATCGTGATCATTGGTGGCGGGCCTGCCGGATACGAGGCAGCGCTGGTGGCCGCACAGCACGGCGCCTCCGTCTCCTTGATCGATTCGGACGGGGTGGGCGGCGCCTGCGTTCTGTTCGACTGCGTGCCGTCCAAGACCTTCATCGCCTCCACCGGCGTGCGCACCGACATGCGGCGCGCCACCGACCTGGGCATTGCGCTCGATCCCGAGCAGGCTACGGTCGCCTTGCCGCAGATCCACGCCCGCGTGAAGAGCCTTGCGCAGGCGCAGTCCTCCGACATCCGCACCCGCCTGCAGACGGTGGGTGTCGAACTGCTGTCGGGCACCGCCGAGATCACCGACCCACGACTGGGCATGGCGTCCCACCAGGTGTGTGCCACGCTCGAGAACGGCGAGAAGAAGACACTCGACGCGGACGTCGTCCTCATCGCCACCGGTGCGAGCCCCCGGGTGATCCCCGGGGCGGAGCCGGACGGCGAGCGCATCCTGACGTGGCGCGACCTTTACGACCTCGACGAGCTGCCCACGCACCTCGTCGTCGTCGGTTCCGGTGTGACCGGCGCCGAGTTCGTGTCCGCCTACACCGAGATGGGCGTCAAGGTCACGCTGGTGTCCAGCCGCGACCGCGTCCTGCCCGGGGAGGACGCCGACGCCGCCCTCGTGCTCGAGGATGTCCTCGCGGAACGTGGCGTCACCCTGGTCAAGCACGCCAGGGCCGATGCCGTGAAGCGCACCGAGGACGGCATCGTCGTCGTGCTCGCGGACGGTCGGACGGTCGAGGGCAGCCACGCCCTGATGACCGTCGGTTCGGTTCCCAACACCCAGGGTCTCGGACTGGAGAAGGTCGGCATCGAGCTCGACAAGGGCGGATACCTGCGCGTGGACCGTGTGTCGCGGACGCCGGTGTCCGGGATCTACGCCGCGGGTGACTGCACCGGACTGCTGCCGCTGGCGTCCGTCGCCGCCATGCAGGGCCGCATCGCGATGTACCACGCGCTCGGTGAGGGCGTGAGCCCGATCAAGCTGAAGACCGTGGCCTCGGCCGTGTTCACCCGTCCCGAGATCGCCACCGTGGGCGTCAGCCAGGCCGCGATCGACGACGGCGAGGTGCCTGCCCGTACGGTCATGCTCCCGCTCAACACCAACCCGCGCGCCAAGATGTCCGGTCTGCGCCGCGGCTTCGTGAAGATCTTCTGCCGTCCGGCCACCGGTGTGGTCATCGGCGGCGTGGTGGTCGCCCCCAGCGGGTCGGAGCTGATCCTGCCCATCGCCATCGCCGTGCAGAACAACCTCACCGTCAACGACCTTGCCGCGACGTTCTCGGTGTACCCGTCGCTGACCGGGTCGATCACCGAGGCGGCACGCCAGCTGATGCGGCACGACGACCTGGACTGATCCCGAAGTGTGGGATACGCATTTCACATAGTGGCTCCTCCGGTGAGATAGTCGAGGCACGGTTCGAAATCATCGACCCGTGCCTCGGCGCTCTCCCGCCCCGCAGACCCAGGACGGACAGGGTGTTCCTCACCTGATCCCTGCTTTGACGTGCCT
>NZ_JBFUGT010000423.1:0-4617 GCF_056402775.1 Rhodococcus sp. P3_B8 | reverse complement strand
TGTACAAGCTGATGAAGCTGTCGGGTCAGGAATACGTCGACATCTACGCGGCGACGCTGAAGAAGAAGGCGCCCGCCGCCGACGCCTCGGTGGCCGATGCGGCGCCTGCGAGCGACGCCACCACCGTCACGCGACTGCCGGACACGCGGGCGAGCTGACGGCCGCGACCTCTCAGCCGACGGGGACGGTGAGATCGTCGGAGGTCTCCGACCGATCGTCCTCGTCGGACTGGGAGGGACGGGTGCGGAACGCGAAAATCGCGACCAGCACCACGGCGAGTCCCCACCACACGTACGACGACGCCAGGAACTGATCCCACAGATTCCAGTGGGTTCCGCTCCACCGTCCCACCCCGAGTTTCCAGTGCGCGGCGAGCCTCACGACGACGACGCCGACCACGGCCACGACCGCCAGGGCGACGCTCCGGCGACGGTAGGCGAGGACGCCGAACACGAGGATCACCGGCACCGACCACACCCAGTGGTGTGACCAGGACACGGGGGAGACGAGCAGTCCGAGGACGGCGTTGAGTCCCAGCGCGAGCGCGGTCTCGCCGGATCGCAGCGCTCGCACCATCGCGAGAATCACGAGTGCGAGAACCACGACGCTCAGCAGCAGCCAGATCGGGGTGCGCACCGAGTCGCTCAGTCCGAGCCGGGCCAGCACACCGGTGATGCTCTGGTTCGCGGGATACGCCGGGGTGCCGATCCGATCGGAATCGAAGAGGGTGTGCGTCCAGTAGGTGACGGAGTCGTTCCACGTCGCGATCGCGCCCACGGCGCTGAACGCGAGGAAACCGACCGCGGTCACGACGGCCGAGCGAAAGTCCTTGCGCACCAGGAAGTACAGGATGAACACGGCAGGCGTCAGCTTCACCGCCGCCGCGAGGCCGATCAGCACGCCGCGCGGCCACGGCGTCTTCTTCGGCAGGCAGTCCGCCGCCACCAGCAGCATCAGCAGGATGTTGATCTGCCCGTAGTCCAGGGTCGACGAGACGGGTTCGAGGGCCATCGACACCGCGAGCGCACCGAGGGCCGTCCACACCAGCGTGGTGCGGGGTGCGATGCCCAGCGAGTCGAGCGTGACGACGAGGACACCGAACAGCGCGATCAGCGACAACACCGTCACGACGATCCCGGCCGTCGCCAGCGACACCGTCGACAGCGGACTGAAGACGACGGCGGCGAGCGGTGGGTACGTGAACGGCAGGAAGTTGCCCATCTGGGTGGCAGGCATCGACCCGTACAGGGTCGGGCCGTGCAGGAACACCGAACCGCCCAGGCGGTAGACGTCGAGATCCAGCCGGTAGTAGCTGCCGAAGTCCCGCAGGCCGGGCAGTCCGAGCAGGTTGTAGGCGAATCCGACCGCGAGCCCGGCGAGGACGAGGACCCGGACGACGAGACCACCGACGCGGAGATGCGGAGGCACCCGCGGGGAGTCGAGCGGGTCCGCGACAGGGGCGGCGGACTGTCGACCGTCGGAGGTTGCGCGCACCGAGGCCTCCTTCACGAGGTAGGGGTGGATCCGGATGACGCCAACGGGTGAGGCATAGTTTGCGGGCGTGCGTTACTTCTACGACTGCGAGTTCATCGAGGATGGTCGCACGATCGACCTGGTGTCGATCGGGGTGGTCGCAGAGGACGGACGTGAATTCTACGCAGTGTCCACCGAGTTCGATCCCGACCGGGCGGGCAAGTGGGTGCGCAGGAACGTGCTGCCGAAGCTGCCGCAGCCGTCGTCGCCCCTCTGGAAGAGCCGCGCCCGCATTCGCGACGACCTCTACGCGTTCCTGATTCCCCGCCCCGGCATCGTCCCCGAACTGTGGGCGTGGGTGGCCGCCTACGACCACGTCGCCCTCTGCCAGCTGTGGGGGGACATGACGGAGCTACCGCAGTCGCTGCCCCGGTACACGCGGGAACTCCGCCAGTACTGGGAGGAACACGGCAGTCCGGCGCTCCCACCTGCACCGGGTGACGCGCACGACGCGCTCGCCGACGCCAGGCACAACCTGGCGAAGTTCGAGGCAGTTCAGGCGGCGCGCTCACTCCGGTGACCTGACTCGCCATCGCTCCGGTCGAGCGAATATCCTGTATGGGTGAACTGGACTGTCGACGTGCCGATCGACCGCTTGCCCGAACTCCCGCCGCTGCCCACCGAGATGCGTGACCGCCTCGATGCAGCGTTGGCCAAGCCCGCTGCTCAGCAGCCGCAATGGCCCGAGGGTCAGGCCGCCGCGATGCGGACCGTCCTCGAGAGCGTGCCCCCGATCACGGTGGCCAGCGAGGTCGTGGCCCTGCAGGAGAAGCTGGCTCAGGTCGCTCGCGGCGAGGCGTTCCTTCTCCAGGGCGGTGACTGCGCCGAGACGTTCGCCGACAACACCGAGCCGCACATCAAGGGCAACATCCGCACCCTGCTGCAGATGGCCGTCGTCCTGACGTACGGGGCGAGCCTGCCCGTCGTCAAGGTCGCCCGTATCGCCGGTCAGTACGCCAAGCCGCGGTCGTCGAACGTCGACGCCCTGGGCCTGCAGTCGTACCGCGGCGACATGATCAACTCCCTCGTCGCCGACGAGGCCGTGCGCGCCCACGACCCGTCGCGGCTCGTGCGGGCGTACGCGAACGCCAGCGCCGCGATGAACCTGGTCCGCGCGCTCACCGGCGCGGGCATGGCCGACCTGCACAAGGTGCACGACTGGAACCGCGAGTTCGTGGCGTCGTCGCCGGCCGGGGCCCGGTACGAGGCACTTGCCGCGGAGATCGACCGCGGGCTGCAGTTCATGAACGCCTGCGGCGTCACCGATCCCAGCCTGCACCACGCGCAGATCTTCGCCAGCCACGAGGCGCTCGTCCTCGACTACGAGCGCGCGATGCTGCGCCTCGACAACGACGACGACCACGCGAAGCTGTACGACCTGTCCGCCCACTTCCTGTGGATCGGCGACCGCACCCGTCAGCTCGACGGGGCCCACATCGCATTCGCCGAACTCGTGTCGAACCCGATCGGCCTGAAGATCGGGCCCAGCACCACACCGGAGATGGCGGTCGAATACGTCGAGCGGCTCGACCCCACCAACAAGCCGGGTCGCCTCACCCTGATCTCGCGGATGGGTAACAACAAGGTTCGCGACCTGCTGCCGCCCATCGTCGAGAAGGTTCAGGCCACCGGTCATCAGGTGATCTGGCAGTGCGACCCGATGCACGGCAACACCCACGAGGCGTCCACCGGCTACAAGACCCGCCACTTCGACCGCATCGTCGACGAGGTCCAGGGATTCTTCGAGGTCCACAACGGACTCGGCACCTACCCGGGCGGCATCCACGTCGAGCTCACCGGTGAGAACGTCACCGAATGCCTCGGCGGCGCGCAGGACATCTCCGACCTCGACCTGTCCGGTCGCTACGAGACGGCGTGCGACCCCCGCCTCAACACCCAGCAGTCGCTGGAACTGGCGTTCCTCGTCGCGGAGATGCTCCGCGGCTGACCGCAGGGCGTACATTCACATTCAGGGGAACTCACTGCCCTGCACCTGCGGGGTCAGGGCAGTGAGACCAGGGTGACCGTGCTCCCGGGCTTCACGAGATCGCCGCCGCCAGGGTTCTGGCTGATGACGAACGACCTGTCCGTGTCGGTCACCTGACGCACCTTCACCTCGAGTCCGAGACGGCTCAGTTCATCGCGCGCGGATCCGACGGTCCGGCCCAGCATCGACGGCATTCGGACCGCGTTCGACACACTCAACGTGACGCTGGTGCCCGCATTGACGCGGGCGCCCGCCTTCGGGCTCGTGGCGATCGCGTCTCCGGCGGCGACGTTCCGGTCGAAGTCGGTGGTGACGTCCTGCACGACGATGCCCACCGCCTCGAGTGAGGCGCGCGCCTCGGCCTCCGACATGCCCTTCACATCGGGAACGTCTACCGGCGGTGCACCTTTGCTGACGATCAGTTTGACCGTGGACCCGGTCGCGAGCTCGGTACCCGGTGCCGGGTCGAGCGCGGCCACCGCCCCGATCGGGACCTTCGCGCTGAACGCCTGACCACCGTCGACCGGGGTGAACGTGCGGTTCCGCAGTTCCTGTTCGATTCCGGCGCGCTCACCACCCGCGGGCAGCGGCGGGACCGTCGGCCTCCCGAGGGAGACGAGCAGTGCCACCGTGCCGTCGCGGGAGATCCGCGAGCCGCCGGTGGGATCGGTACCCAGCACCGTGTCGAGCGCAGCCGTGTCGGAGTACTGCCCCCGGATCTCCGTCGACAGTCCGGCCGCTTCGATCGCCGTCACCGCCGCACCGCGATCGAGACCGTCGGTGGTCGGGACCGCGGTGAAACGGCCCGAACCCATCCACCAGCCACCGAAACCCACCGCGAGGGCGAGCATCAGGATCACGAGCAGCCACACGATCGTGGTCCGGCGCGACCGCTGCCGTTCGGCGGCGAAGTCGGGGTAGTGGTAGCCGTCGTCGGGTTCGTCCTCCACCGCGAACGACGGTTCGTCGATCGGCGGGCGCGGAGTCTGCGTGGTGACCACCCGCGTGTGCTGGACACCGGGCTGCGCCGGCAGYGGGCTGGGCGGCGACAGCGGCGGGGCGGGGGGAAGGTGCACCGTGGGCGGCGCGGCGGGGCC
>NZ_JBFUGT010000422.1:0-4641 GCF_056402775.1 Rhodococcus sp. P3_B8 | reverse complement strand
GGTCGGGTCCACCCAGTCCACCAGCTTTCCAGAGCGGGATAGGGACCTCCCCGGACCCGACCCGGTGTTCTTCTTCGCTGCGCTGCAACTTGACTCCTACAAGGCAGCGGGAGAATTGCCTTCTTTCATGCAGCGCTACCYGCGCGACGAGCGGGTCTTCCTCGAGCGGATTGCCGACCCTCGACATCCATGGATGATGCTCGTCGAGCATTCGGGTCTCGATGATGCACCCGCTGTAATCACCGATCTGCACAACGGGTCGACCGACCCGTCAGTAGGGCACGTATTCGACCTGACCATCCGATAGGTGAGTTCGACGCAAGACGGGAGTCGAGAAGCGGCACCGCGTTCGAGCGGTGTGTGCGAAGCGGGTCCGTCCGCGACGCGCACGTCTACGAATTCGTCCATGAGCCGATCGATACCGATCGGGGCGATACCACGATCGTCCGAGACGTAGCGCCACCACCGCGCGCCCGACCGTCGCCGTCGTTCGGGAAACCAACGACGGCGAGTGGCGGATCGCTGGTGCCGTGATGGTCCCGTCGTTAATGAAGCGCCTGACGTGGTCGTCGAGTCTGGGGCGGAGCCTGATGGGCACCGGGTTCGTGTAGCCGCGGCGTAGAAATTTACTCGATCCGCCGGCCTGACGTCGTGGGGGCGGGCGTGTGCCTGAGTTAGTCAAATGGCTCGCAAACTGATCCGTCACGACCTAGGGATTCGTTCTGTCTTCGTCGTTTCTGCGGATCGCCGAGATACTTGGTGGGACAGCATTTCCGCACCACTTCGAGGAGTTTCGATGTTTGCTGTGTGGCGCAGTTGCCAGCATTACGCCAGTCCCGATTCGCTGCCGGATGCGTCCGCGGCAAGCCTGGAGACGGTGTTGAACGCGTCGTCGCGGTTGCCGTCGGCCGGTCGCGCGGCCCGGTTCGTGGCGCGTGAGATGAACGCGGAGTGGTCGGCGGTCGGGTTCATCAAGGACGGGGGGCTGATGGAGACGACGACGGCCACTCAGCTACGTAAGTACGACCGGGTGCGGCGCCGCGAAATTCAGTGGTCGAATGACAACTACCGGGCGTTGACCGCGGCCGATCATCCTGAGCGCACCGTGGACCTGGACCAGCGATGAACATGCCCGCCTCGGGCGGCCGAACACCCGAACGGGCCCGGCCACGTTCTCGAGGAAGGAACTTCGACCGAATTTCACCTGACAACAGCTGGGTGTCCTCATCGTCGACTACCGCGAAGTAGGTCGCGTCCAGGGCCGCCCGCGCGGGATCGGCAGCCCCAGCGCTGGTGAGTGAACTGACAGCGAAGACTTGCCGCGCGAGCTGCTGGTTTCTGAGGGCTGGCGTCGCGCGAGCACGAAACCGCCGAAGGGCGGGGGCGGTCTCGACCCGCTGCCGCGCATTGAAGAGACCGGCGAACGGCGCAGGAAGCGCGACTTGTTCCGCGAGCGCGTTAAGTCCGTCCTGGACCCATTGCGTGTTGCTCAGGTCCGCTCGATCGATCGCTGTCCGGGCAGCCCACCGGGCAATGGAGCGTTGAGTGGTGGGCGATGACGATGCGATCGCTTCCGCGACGGTCCGGTCCAGGAGACAAAGGTTCGGCGCCATCGACCCGGCTGCGAGAAGCTCGGCTGTCGGGGGATTACCTCCCCAGATCGCAAAGTCGTCATCCGGCGACAGCTCGGGGCTGTGGGGTGTCGTCCGAGAAGCCGATGYAGGCGTCGATTGGCCGAGCTTCTGCAGGATCCGCATCAGTCGTCGTGGTGTCGGTCTCGGTCCAGAGCTTCCTCGGTGGGAGGTCATCGGTTGTGGACGTGGCAGGCCATAAGCGGAGGCGCCACGTATCTCCCGGTTCGGTCGTGCCGGGCCAACCGAGGGCCACGAAGCCGCGGCCGCATACTTCCACGCGGTACCGGCCCGGATCGACCGTCACGTGGTGTGGTTCTCCACCGGTACCGTTGGTAGGTGCCGGGATGGCAGGATCGTACACACCGGGTCGGCGAGGGGTGCCTCGGCTAGGGCGTCCGTCGCGGGAGCCCGAGACCTGCTGCGAGCCACGATCGTTCCGGCAGGGCACCGGCCCGCCCGACCCCCGGTCACCGGCCGCACCCATGGTGCGGTAGGGCCAGGACGCCGTCGTATTCGGTCTATGCTCCAAGACCGAATGCGACGAGGAATCCCAACGCGGTGGACAGGCCCACCCACCAACCACCTTCCCGGTAGGCCTCGGGCATCAACGAATCCGCCAGTACGGCAATGGTCGCGCCGCCGGCGAAGGCCTGGATGGTGGCGATCGCACCGTGGGAGATCTGGTCGGACACCAGGTTCGCTCCGATCACCACGAGGACGAGTAACGCTGCGGTTGCTGCCCACACGGCGAAGGCTCGCGGCCGGTTGAAACCGGGTTGGGCGCGCATCGACGCCGCTCCGGCGACGGCTTCGGGGACGTTGCCGACTGCGACCGCGACGAGCAGCACGATTCCGCCGCTGCCGCCGAGGGTGACCCCGAGTGCCGTGTTTTCCGGCACGCCGTCGAGCAGGGCACCGAGCATCAAAGCCCATCCGAGGGCGCCGGCGCCGAGTTTGTTCGCGATCAGGTGGTCGGCGACGACGTAGACCAGTGCGCCCGCGAACAGGGCCGCGCCTGCGCCCCAGATTCCTTCGGTTTCGAACGCCGGCTGGAACAGTTCGGTGGAGACCGCGGCGACCATGGTGCCGGCTCCGAAGGCCATCAGCGCGGCGAGTAGTGGTTTGGGCAGGTGGTATCGCAGGCCGACGCCGGCCCCGATCAGCAACGGTAATGCAGTTCCCAGTCCATACAACACGGCAGTGAGCATGCGGGGATGGTATCGAGACCGACCTTTGGCCTTACCGGCCGACCGAGCGGATGCCCGGTGAGGCACAGCGACGGGTGACGCTCGTGGCGGGCGGACATTGAATGCCGGCGAGGCGTGAAAGCTCAATCCTCCGTCGCGGCGTGGTGTCCAGGCCTCCTGTGCACTGGGAACGACGGAGGGGTCGAACTCGAGGCCAGGCGACCACACCCTTGCCGCAACTCAGGCGCGTCCTCGACGAATTCGAGAGAGTCGGTCGACTGCGAAACGCAGCCGCGCTCGCGGCCGCGCGTGAAGAACCCCGCCGGCAATCAGAACGACGTCGACCCTGCGGCCACGCCGGAAGCTCCGTCGTCGGATCGGGCCCACGCGAATCCCCAGAACGAGATCTAGCTCGATATCACCACCGAAGCGAACGGCAACGCCCAGGCGTCGACGACCGTCCACTGGAAGTTTCGTGACGGAGAAGCCAACTCCGCGGTTCTGCACGCACAGCACACCACCGGTCCGGGACAGGCCGGCATGGTCGGTGATGTCTGGCCTGCATCGATGAGGACTTCTGAAGGTACCGCTGACGTCGTGCAGATTAGGCGAAGGGGCATGGATATGGATCCCCCAGCCGCGTACTTCCGACGTGTCAACGACGTTGCGACACAGAGTCATCCTCGGGGCCATGCAGACGCACTTCAGGTCGTGGTCGGCTATCTTGCTGACTCGACCACCGCGGCGCTGCGGCGGGTGCGTCCCGTCGTGCCCGTGAGCGGGGGCGTGACCCCGTCTCGAGTTCTTGGCGTCCCAGGCGGTGTCGAGACGAGGTTGTTCTGACATCTCCGGTCACGGCGGTCGTGCTGACGTGCTCCGCCCTCCTCACAGTCGAACCGAGTCCCGTGTGCGCAGATTCGCGGACGGACCGTGCCGAGAATCGGCACCCGATCAAGGAGGGTGGAATCGCCCGGGCGTCCCGGCCACTACAATCGTTTGCCGGGTGCAGAACGGGAGAGTCAGCACCCACACCACCGATAACGAAACTGGTCGTGCCAGCGCGTCCCGGTTGGACACGCGTGATCCGGGCACGCGGTGGTTGTGGCTTCGGGCACCGACGGGCAGCACGATGCTGTCCGCGCAGAATGCAGCGACCGATGACACGGAGGTAGCTGTGGCCGTGTACTCGTCGGCAGGTCGGGTACGTCGAACTTCGGCTGGGCAACAACCTCTCGCCCTCCCTTTCCTGGAGGAGAAGTGCGGTGCTCAATCTGTGGTGCTCAATCTGTACTATCCGCTGGTCATCGTCTTGTACACCATCTCGGCTTTGCGGCAGGGCAATCTCGGCCACTGCTGAGCGTTCCCATCAGCCGACCGTTCCGTGCGACAGCATCCCGGATTCTGAACACTGGACGGGCGAACCTGCCTGAGGGGCTTCTGGCAGGTTCCCCTGGTTCGGTGTGCGGCATTCGTGCCGCCGATGCGGGTGGCGTTCAGCTAGGTTCCTACCGAACGGGTTTCGGTTGGAGGGTGCGCGAAGTGGACGTTGACCGTGGGCTGCGCGACGAGCTAATTCCGGCGGCTCGCCGCGCGTCCCTCCGTGACGGTTTCGCGGGGACGATCTCGCCCGTGATCGACTGTGGTGGGGCGCCGGGTGCCGGTGGTGGTGTCGTGCCGCGGTGGCCGACACGGGCGATCTGCCGTGTGAGAAGTTGACGGAAGTAGTCGATGCTCGTGGGATCGACCAGGCTTCCCGCTGTTGATCGAAATTCCATGACTATCTCGTAGTATCTACTACTTTCTGCGGCAGGCGGATTGGG
>NZ_JBFUGT010000421.1:0-4643 GCF_056402775.1 Rhodococcus sp. P3_B8 | reverse complement strand
ATGTCAACCGGCGAGCCCTGCACCTCAATGAGCTCCCGCACGATGGTCTCCTCGTTTTCGGTCAACGCCTCGGCAAGCGTGGCGAAACGTTCCGCCAGTTCCTTGTCCTCGGTCTGCGCGGCGAGTTCCTGTGCCCAGTACAACGCGAGGTAGAACTGGCTGCCCCGGTTGTCGAGCTCGCCGGTCTTGCGCGACGGGTTCTTGTTCTCGTCCAGCAGCTTGCCGGTCGCCGCGTCGAGCGTCTTGGCCAGGATCTTGGCGTGCTCGTTGCCGGTCTTGATGCCGAGGTCCTCGAGGCTGACGGCCAGCGCCAGGAACTCACCGAGCGAATCCCATCGCAGGTGATTCTCCTCCACCAGCTGCTTGACGTGCTTTGGCGCCGACCCACCGGCGCCCGTCTCGTACATGCCACCGCCGGCCATCAGCGGCACGATCGACAGCATCTTCGCGCTCGTGCCGAGTTCCAGGATCGGGAACAGGTCGGTCAGGTAGTCGCGAAGGATGTTGCCGGTCGCGGCGATGGTGTCCATCCCGCGGATCAGCCGCTCCAGCGTGTACCGCATCGAGCGCACCTGCGACATGATCTGGATGTCGAGGCCCTCGGTGTCATGGTCCTGCAGGTACAGCTCGACCTTCTTGATCAGCTCGTTCTCGTGCGGGCGGTACGGGTCGAGCCAGAACAGGACCGGCATGCCGGAGTTGCGTGCCCGGGTGACCGCGAGCTTGACCCAGTCGCGGATCGGCGCGTCCTTGACGGTGCACATGCGCCAGATGTCACCCGCCTCGACCTGCTGGGTGAGCAGAACCTCACCGGTCTCGACATCCACGAAGTTGGCGTCGCCGTCCTCCGGAATCTCGAAGGTCTTGTCGTGCGAGCCGTACTCCTCGGCCTTTTGCGCCATGAGCCCGACGTTGGGGACGGTGCCCATGGTCGTCGGGTCGAACGCGCCGTTGGTCTTACAGAAGTTGATGATCTCCTGGTAGATGCGCGCGAACGTGGACTCCGGCATCACCGCCTTGGCATCCTTGAGTCGCCCGTCTGCGCCGTACATCATGCCGCCCGAGCGGATCATCGCGGGCATCGAGGCGTCCACGATGACGTCGCTGGGCGAATGGAAGTTCGAGATGCCGCGGGCGGAGTCGACCATGGCCAACTCCGGACGGTGCTCATGGCAGTCGTGCAGGTCCTGAATAATCTCCTCGCGCTGCGTGCTCGGCAGTGTCTCGATCTTGTCGTAGAGATCGACGAGGCCGTTGTTGACGTTCACGCCCAGTTCGTCGAACAGCTTCTGATGCTTGGCGAAGGCGTCCTTGTAGAAGGTCTTCACCGCGTGACCGAAGACGATGGGGTGCGAAACCTTCATCATCGTCGCCTTGACGTGGAGGGAGAACATCACGCCCGTCTTGCGCGCATCCTCCATCTGCTCCTCGTAGAAGTCGAGCAAGGCCTTCTTGCTCATGAACATGCTGTCCATGATGTCGCCCTCGCCCAGGGTCAGCCCCTCCTTGAGGACGATCGTCTCGCCGCTCTTGGTCACCAACTCCATCCGGACCGTGCGCTGCCGGTCCAGTGTCATCGACTTCTCGCCGTGGTAGAAGTCGCCGTGCCGCATGTGCGCGACGTGGCTGCGCGAGGCCATCGACCACTCACCCATGCTGTGCGGGTGCTTGCGGACGTACTCCTTCACCGCCCGGGGTGCGCGGCGGTCGGAGTTGCCCTCACGCAGGACCGGGTTGACCGCACTGCCGAGGATCCTGCCGTAGCGCTGCCGGATATCGCGTTCCTCGTCGGTCTTGGGGGCTTCCGGAAAGTCCGGAATCTGGTAGCCCTTGCCCTGCAGTTCCTTGATGGCGGCCAGGAGCTGCGGCACAGACGCGCTGATGTTCGGCAGCTTGATGATGTTGGTCTCGGGCAGTTGCGTCAGCCGACCCAGCTCGGCCAAGTTGTCCGGGACGCGCTGCTCTTCGGTGAGGCGGTCGGGGAACTCGGCCAGGATCCGCGCCGGTACCGAAATGTCGCTGGACTCGACCTCGATGCCTGCGGCACCGGCGAAGGTGCGCACGATCGGCAGGAAGGCGTAGGTCGCGAGTAACGGCGCCTCGTCGGTCAGCGTGTAGATGATGGTTGGATGCTTATCGGCGCTCATGGTTGTTCTCCCGCGTCAGTTCGTTCCGAGGTCGATAGGCTCCTCGTGAGGCTATCGGTCTCGCGTCGAGTCCAGGTTAGGTGCGACATCATCAGAGCATATTCAAGCGCCCGATTTTGATTCACTTCGACCACTTTGGTTCACCATGCGAACACTCCGCGGTTCACGTGCCCATCGGTCGCGTTCACCGGGACCAGGCTGCGCGCCTCGACGTCCAGTTTCCGTCCACCATCGGCCTCGCCGAAGCTTCGCCACCATGCACTCCACCGAGGCCTGGCGGCGCTACCGCAGACGACCGGATCAGGCGATCCGTGCGCCGGAGGGATCACCAGTCCGCGATCACCGGAACCACGCGCTCGCCCAAGATCTCGAGGGGCGTGATCGACGCGACGTCCGGCACCCATCCGTGAACGTGGGTGACTCCCAGCTTCGACAAGTCCTCGAGCTGACCCAACAGTGTGTCCACGTTCTGTCCGCCCGCACCCGGGTCGAGTGGGAACATCACGGTCTTCTCGATGGCGTCATAGTCGGTTCCGAGAGCGTCGCAGTGGCTCTTCAACACCTCCAGCTTGTGCGCGACCTCGGGTCCACCGAACAGGTTGCAGGCCTGTGCGTACTGCGCGACCAGCCGAAGCGTCTTCTTCTCACCCCCGCCGCCGATCAAGATCGGCGGGTGTGGGCGCCGCAGCGGTTGCGGCACATTCAGCGTGCGGCCGAGCTGGTAGTGCGCTCCCTCGAACGGTCCGTCGTTCTCGCTCCACATCTGCAGGCAGATCTGCAGAGTTTCCTCCAGTCGTTCGAAGCGTTCGGCCGTGGGCGGGAAGTGGAGCCCGAGTCCCACACTCTCGTCCTCGTTCCAGGCGGCGCCGATTCCCAGGTATGCCCGACCCTTGGACAGGACGTCGAGCGTGGTCACAGCCTTGGCGAGAAGGCCTGGCTCGCGGTAGACAGTCGCGGTGACCCAGGCCAGCAAGTCCACCTTCTTCGTGACGGCAGCGAGGTAGCCGAGAGTGGTGTAGGCCTCGAGCATCTCGGTGTCGATCGGTCCTACCGGTTCGATCTGCCAGAGATGATCCATGACGCTGATCTTGGCGAAACCCACGTCCTCGGCGGTGACGGCAATGCGAGACAAGTCGTGCGCGAGGGTCGACGGTCCGTCCGGAAAGGTGAAGTCGGCGATGTGCAGTCCAAGTTCCATAGCCCCACGTTAGGCTTGTTGCCTACGACTACCCAGGGATCGTCAGTACCACCTTGGCCTCCCGACCGACTGGTAGAGAGTCTCGGTGTCCTGTGGCTGTGGACGGTCCGCGGTGTGCGACGTGCTCGATCTTGTACTCTCGCAGCGAGTTGCACGGATGAGGGGCGCGGATCTCCCATCCACAAGGATCTCCTCCTCGCTACCACCCCGAATGGCGTCCACCTGCAGGCGAATTCGACCGTATTGGAAAACGGTCGAGCGATCCGCGCCCTGTTCGACAGATCCTCGGGATCGAGCCCACCGCTTTGTCGCCCTCGCCGCCCGCAACGACTGCGCCGGGCCGCCGCACARTCCTGTATACGGGCGCGCTCGAGCCGATCACGAACGCGAAACAGCCGTGCGCCAACGACTAACACCCGTCCGGGCCGCGTCCAGGCCCGCGCCGGCACCAGCACCGAACACGACTGCGCTAGTGATCACTTCCACCAATCCCGTCTGCGATGCGGGACAACGATGTCGTCGAAAGCCGTAGCGTCACCGGCATCCCACCGGCGATACCCCTCCGCGAGGTTGCGAGCGGTACGGCGACGCTCGCGACGCAGATCACGAGCATGGCCCTCACCGTCGTGGCACAGCGTGCACGAGCAAATCCCGGTGCCCGTGTACGCGAAAGCCCAGAAGCACCTCGTTGCGAGCAACCAGGCCCGACCTCCCTGAATCCGCTCAGGGAGGTCGCAGACGTCATGGCAGTCGGCGTGCCACGGTTCAACGGCAAGTTCGCCACGGYGAAGACGAACCCAGACAGGAGAATGTGCATCGGTACGGGACAAGGCGGTGCCTTTCAGCGCTCATGCGCCCCGGCCCGCTACCCCCGATTGAGGACGGACCGGGGCGGCGATTGGAGCACCGCATCCCTCGCCCGCCGAAGCGGGCGTCGCCATCCACAAGAACTCATGCACCCATCCTTGCATTCACATACGACAGACCCGAGCCGTCTATCACCCCGGACACCGCCGATACCTGTGATTCAATCTCGTCATGCGCAAATCACTGCTGGTTGTCGCGTTGATTGCGTCCGGGACGGTCTTCGCGGCCATGCCCGCGGGGGCGGCACCGACGCAGCCGTCCTGGTCGGGCGAGTACTCGGTGAAGCGCTTCGCCGCGACGAAGGACGGTACGAGCTTGGCCGCGCGGCAGTGGGAGCCCGACTTCGCCGATACGTACACATTCGAGACCAGTTGCGCGGACGACACCTGCGTGGCCACCGTGACAGAAGGGCCCACACCAGCCAACCCGAC
>NZ_JBFUGT010000420.1:0-4650 GCF_056402775.1 Rhodococcus sp. P3_B8 | reverse complement strand
CCCTGGTACGGGATAGCCAGTGTGAGACCGACATCGCCCCAGCAGGTTTCGATGACATTCATCAGCGACGACATGTTGCCGCCGTTGACGTTCCCGATGACCTTCGGCTCGTCTCCCCGTCCGAGGGCGGCGCCTGCCGCACCCTTACCGGAGTCGTTGAGTCCCTCGACCATGGCGGCCATGGTGTCGAGTTCCTTGGGGTAGGCGTGCTCCGCGAGATCGTACTTGCGGGAGATCGGCCGGAAGATTTCCGCGGCGACCTGGTGCGCCTGATTCGCGGAGGCTTTGAGCTTCTTGGGAAGTTCGAGGTTGATCATGACAGTTTCCTTAGTTCGAATCCGGCCGCTCAGATCAGGACGATGCCCTCGGCGACGCCGATGGCGCGCAGATCGCGGTACCAGCGCTCCGCGGGGTGTTCCTTGGTGTAACCGTGGCCACCGAGCAGCTGGACGCCGTCGAGGCCGATCTGCATGCCCTTCTCGGACGCCAGCTTTCGGGCGAGGGCCGATTCGCGGGCGAAGGAGAGCCCCTGCTCGGCGCGCGAGGCGCCGCGCAACGTCACCAGACGCAGGCCGTCGAGTTCGATGCCGATGTTCGCGACCATGAACGCGACCGCCTGACGGTTGCTGATCGGTTCGCCGAACGCGACCCGCTCGTTGACGTACGGGATCACGTAGTCGAGGACGGCCTGTCCGGTTCCGACCGCGAGCGACGCCCAGCCCAGGCGGGCGAGCCGGATGGCGTCGGCGTACTCGGCCTTCCGCGCGTCGGCGTCGGCGTCGCCGAGCAGACCCGACTCGGGCACGGCGACGTCGGTGAGGTTGAGCCGGCCGAGGCCCGCGGCGCGCAGCCCCATGCTCGGGTCCGCCTCGACGACGAGTCCCTTCGTGTCGGCCTCGACGATGAAGAAGGAGGGCTTGCCGTCGAGTTCGGCTGCCACGATGAACAGCTCCGACGAAGCGGCGGCGGGAACGAGGCTCTTGACGCCGTTGAGCTTGTAGCCGCTGGGGGAGCGAACCGCCTTGGTCTGCAACGCGAACGGATCGAACAGTGCGCGTGGCTCGTTGACGACCACGGCGGCGTTCGGAACCTGCTCGCCGGTGAACGAGGGCAGGTAGGTCTTCTGCTGGGAGTCGGTGCCCCACTGGGTGAGGGCGACGGCGACGCCGCTCGGCGCGAGGATCGGCAGCGCGAGTCCCATGTCGCCGTGGGCGAGAGCCTCGGCGACGAGGGAGTTGGTGACTGCCCCGCGCTCGCTGGCGGCCCCGTCGAGTTCCTCGGGAACGTTGATGAGGGTGATGCCGAGTTCGGCGGCGCGCTTCACGAGATCCGCCGGGGCCGCCGCGGCGGCGTCGGCGTCGTGGCCCGCGGGTCGCAGGATCTCGGCCGCGAACTCACGCACGGTCTCGACGATCATCTGCTGCTCGTCGCTCGGGGTGAGGTCGAAATAGCCGGCCTTGGCGGTCGGGTTGTCGGGGAGGCGTTTCGGCGCACCGCCTCCGGACACCTTCTGGAACCCGCGGGTCGCGGCGCCGAGCGTCTTGAAGCCGGTCTTCGTGCCTTCGTAGGTCACCCGGTCGATCGTCTGGCGCAGGTTGTACTTCTCGGCAAGATCGGAACCGGTGATCTTGGTCAGCACTCGCATCGCGGCACCCATGGCGTCGCGCTTGACCGGATTCAGGCCGACGGCGGACGTGTCGCGGGGCTTCCGCTTCGCGCTGTCGTTGGGGGCAACAGTGTCTTGCTTGCTCATGATCACCAGCTGTTTCTCGGTGTTCGGGCGTGGACACGATCTATCTTACTCAGCAGTAAGGTGGGTGTCTACTATCGAGTAAGTTCGGGTGCCTGCGACCGTCCGCGGAAGCGTCCGGATCCTGCTCGGGGAGGAGGTGGCGGCGAAACCCTTCACCTACGGTGAAGCGGTGATCGAGATCCCCGCGATTCGTCGGCTCCGTCCCCTCATACGTCTCGCGCCCCTGCTGCTCGTGCCGTTGCTGCTGCTGGCGAGCACGTTCCCCGGCGAGTACCGCGTACCCCCGAGTTACTGGCTGCTCGCGATGACGGYCGCCGTCGTGTTCGCCGCCGGGGGGCGGTGGCCGCTGCCGGTCTCGATCGTCATGTCCGTGCTCGCGGTTCCGATGTTCGCGGCGCACGCCTGGGGGCTCTCCGAACTGGTTCCCTACCTCGGCGCCGTCGCATTGGTCGACGTCGCGATGCGCGCCCGGCGAACGCCGGCGATCCTCGCCGCCACGCTGTGCTGGACGGCGGCGGTGGTGGCGGGTCTCTGGGCGGACTCCTACCGCACGTTCTGGCAGGTGGCCAGCGTCGTGTCCCTCGTGGCGTACGTCGGACTGCCGTTGCTGCTCGGTCTCTATCTGCGCGCGCAGCGCGATCTCGCCGCGACCTACCGCCTGCGCGCCGCCGAAGCCGAATCACGCCGGCTGGAGGACCGGTCCCGCGCCGTGGTCGCCGAGCGCAATGCCCTGGCACGGGAACTGCACGATCTCGTTGCACACCACATGGCGTCGATCGTGCTCCGGATCGGGGTGGCGCAGCACGTGCTGACGGACGTGGACGGCCGCACGAGTTCGGTGCTCGAGGACGTGCACCGCACCGCATCCGATGCCCTCGCCGACATCCGGCGGCTGCTCGTCGCTTTGCGCGATCCCGCGATGGGCGACGTGGCGCTCGTGGAACCCGAAGCGTTGTCGATCGAGATCGCCGCTGCGGTCGACCGCACGAGGGCTGCGGGCTTCCCGGTGTCGGCGCGGATCGACCCGGGCATAGCCCGGCTCGACGCGATCGGCCGGCTGACTCTCCTGCGGGTGGTGCAGGAATCGCTGACGAATGCGATGAGGCACTCCGCTCCCGGTGGCGCCGTGTCCGTGACACTCGAACCGAACGCCGGCGGAACTGCCCTGCGGGTGACCAGCACCGGGCACCGCACCACCCCCGCGGATCGCTCGGAGGGTCACGGCATCATCGGTATGGGTGAACGGGTGGAACTCGCGGGCGGCACCCTCGGAGTGACGGATACCGTGAACGGGTGGGTGGTCGACGCCTGGCTACCCGGTCGTGTCGGCGACGGCACCGGCACGAATGAGGTTGTGGGCCAGTGATACGGGTACTGATAGTCGACGACCAGCGGCTCGTCCGCGCGGGACTGCGGATGTTGTGTGACGCGACGGACGACATCGACGTGGTCGGTGAGGCGTCGAACGGGCTGGAGGCGGTGCGACTCGTGGCGGAGCGCTCACCCGATGTGATCCTGATGGACCTGCGCATGCCGGGACTCGACGGGATCGCGGCGACCCGGCAGGTCGCGAGCTCACATCCCGCAGTGAAGGTTCTGGTCCTCACCACGTTCGACGACGACGACCACTTCTATCCGGCACTGGCCGCGGGGGCTGCCGGATTCCTCGTCAAGGACACCGATCCCGCCGAACTCCTGAACGCGATTCGCCGGACGGCGGCGGGCGACACGATCTTCACTCCCGCGCTGCTCCGCCGCCTCGTCGACCGGGCGCTGGACATCGCACCTCCGGACGGGCAGTCCTCGACGTCGATCGCACTGACGGGGCGGGAACGGGAAGTGCTGACCCTGGTCGGAGAAGGGCTGGGCAATCAGGAGATCGCGGCCCGCCTCTACATCGGTGTCACGACGGTGAAGACGCACGTGGCGAACCTGATGGAGAAGACGGGCTGCGACAACCGGGTTCGGCTGGCCGTGTTCGCCCACACCCGGCTTTAGCCACCGTGGTGGTCGTTCGACGGCATCGCCATCGTCATCGGATCCGGCCGCTGACCGGGCTCCAGGACGAGGAACTGTCCCATCATTCCGCGGTCCTCGTGGAGCAGAAGGTGACAGTGGAACATGTACGGATACGTCGCGTCGGTGTAGTCGGTGAAACGCATCGCCAGCCGGATCTCGGTTCCGGGAGGCGTGTAGACGGTGTCCTTCCAGCCGGCCAGCGCCGGTGGTGGCGGGGAGCCGTCGATGTCGACGATCTGGAATTGCACGTCGTGAACATGGAAGTTGTGTGGCCAGTTGTCGACGTTGCGCACCGTCCACACCTCCGTGGTGCCGACGGCGGGGGAGAAGTCGATGCGGTTCATGTCCATTCGTGCTCCGTTGATCATGAACCACCGCAGTTCGAAACTCCGTTCCGCGGCAGCGGTGGCCGGGTCGAGTCGCGGGACGGCCACCAGCCTGGGCGGAATCGGCCGGGAGGGGAGCGGGCGGCGGTCCGGCCGCAGTTCGAGGATGTCGAACGTATCCTCGAGGCCGTACCCGGCGGCGTCGCCGCGGTCGACGCCGCCCCGGCCCTCTATCGGATGCGAACGCAGCATCACGGTGCGCCCGTCACCCGCTGCGACGACGAGTTCGATCCGTTCGCCCGGACTGACCTGGATCCGGCGAAGGGGCACCGGTTCGCCGAGGAGACCCCCGTCCGTCGCGACCAGGTGGAACTCGCGGTCGTCGGAGAAGCCGAGGTTGTAGAGGCGGCCCGACGAGCCGTTGAGGACACGCAATCGAATCAGCCCGGTAGCGACGGGAAGGTGCGCACCGGCGATTCCGTTGGTGACGATCGTGTCGCCGAGCAGGCCGACGTCCGTCGGGTCCGATTCGTCCAGCGCACCGTCCGCGGT
>NZ_JBFUGT010000419.1:0-4692 GCF_056402775.1 Rhodococcus sp. P3_B8 | reverse complement strand
CACCATGCCTGCTCGGTCTGGGTTTCCAGATGCCGGGTCCGCACCGCACCCTCGTGGGCGTAGAGCAGGTCGCGGCGCAGCGCATGCAGGGATTCGCCCTTGTTGAGCTGACGGGAGATCTTGCGCCGATAGCCCGGGTCGGAGAGATACCGGGCGGCATAGATCGTGCGCCGCAGAGCCCCGTACTCCTTCAACGCCGCAGCCAGCGCGTTCTGTCGGCCCGACGCCGACAGCTTACCGACCAGCAGCGATGCGGTGGCATGCCCGAACTTCAGCGACCCCGCCAGCCGCAGCAGATCGTCGTAGTGCTCGGCGATCAGATCCAGGTTGCACCGCCGCGTCAGCAGCGGCCCCGCGTGCGGGAACCGGGTTTCCGCCTCCGCCCGCGGCCCCGGCCGGTACAGGGTGATCCGGCCCAGATCCCGGATCCGCGGGGACAACTGCAATCCGAGTAGGTCGAACAATCCGAAGTTCACCAGGGTGACCCCGTGCGTATCGGTCGCATGCTCGGTGATCGGCAGATCTGTTGCATTGCCGAGTATTTCGTCCAGCACGTAGTGAGCTTCACGTCTCGTCGCGACGATCACCTTCGTGCCGTAGGTGGCGTGCTGATCGGTGATATGGGTATATGTCGACAACCCCTCGTTCGCAAAGTAGCGGCTCAGCGCTCTGGCGGTGATCGACTTGCCGCGGGTCGGGAACCGCTGCCCGTCCGAGGAGGACAGGGTGCCGGCCCCGAAGACCGGGGTCAGCGGCAGGCGTTGGTGGAAGTCGATGATCGCCAGGTTGGCCGCCCGCAACGTCTCCTCCCTCACATACCACTCCGAAGTCCAGGCCAGGATGTCGTAGGAGATCCCGCAGGCCTCCGCCATCCGGGTGAGACCCAGGTTGGTGGAGTAGGCCAGCAGCACCGCGATCAGGTTGCGCTTCAGCTCCGGGGTGCGGGACTGCTTGCCGCCGACGTGGGTGAAACAGTCCAGGTAACCGGTGCGTTTGTCCAGCTCGATCAACAGCGACACGATCGGCGCGAACGGCAGCATCTCTGTCAACTCCTGCGCCATCGCCGCGCGCAGCCGTTCCCATCCGATCTTCTCGCCGCGGATCAGGGCACCGATCTCCTCGTCGGGGATCTGCGTGTCGGTGATGATGGCCAGCAGGTCGTCGAGCAACCCCTGCCGATCCTCCCCGGCCTTGCCGCGTTCGGCGAGCTCGTCACGCATCCGGCGTTCGGCCGTGCTGAACTTCGCGGAGATCGCCTGGTCGAACAGCTGCACCACCTCGTCGAGCACATCGGCGGCCGACTGCGCCAATAGTGTGAGCAGGATCGGGTAGCGGCGCTGCGGGTCGCGGCGTTCCAGGGCCTGCCCGGTCAATCGGCGGCCCACCGTCGCCAGGAACCGCCGCCGCTCTGTCGGCAGCATCGACATATCCACCTCGTCAGCACCCAGGTTGCGCAGGAACCCCAGCTTCTCGACCTCGGCCTTCACCGCGGTCGCGGACGCCTCCACCGGACCGGTCGACAGCCACCGCAACCGCGTCATCCCGATCGACGGGTCGACGATCAGCAGCCTGTCCAGCTCCGCGCATCGCTCCGGCGTGAACTCGTGCGCCAATCGGTCGTAGGTCTCCCGCTGTGCCTACGCGCGAGCGTGCGCGACCCGCTCCACCACAGTCACCGGGCCCGGCCGGATCAAGCGCGCCGAAACCAGATACTCGCAGGCCAGCCGGAACAACAAAGTCGGTGAGTCGTGCTCCATCGCTCGTGCCAGCAGGAACTCGTCCAACTCCTTCGACTCCATCGCACCGGCAGGCCGCCAACCCAGATACTGCGCCACCAGCCGCACGTGCTCGGTGCGGGTCTTGGCTCGCTTTCCGTACGAATGAAGCTGCGCCGCATCGACATTCAGTTGCATGGCCAGCCGAGCCACCGCTACCGGCGGCGCCGACACCAACTTGTCCGGCACGAATCCCAGCCACGACAGCGTGCACAACGCGACAGCCAGTCCCAGCCGGTCCGCAGGCCCACGCCCGCGGCCCGGGTCGACGAAAGCCACGTCAGCCGGGGTCAAGGTGAAGTACCGGAACAACTCCTCACGACTTATCTCCGGGAACTCCCGTAGACGCGCCAACTCCTCGTCCGCGAACACCCGCGTCGCCACGAAGACCAGCCTCCAATACGCCGACCAACATCATCGGCAGCCAAGCCAATCACCAACCGCCCCCGCCCGCAGCCTGAACCGAGAAGTCACCCCCGACCAGCGGCTACGCCAAATCCGCCCGATCGTCGGCGGATACTACGGCGACCCCGACACCCGTAGGGGAGAAGGTCACCAACCCGACGTTGAGACCCGGCCCGATTGACTCCGTGACCGCGGCATCCCGCCGGGGTGACGAACGGCTCTGTCGCCGCAGACCTGCAGTGTTAACACTGAGATGAGGCGCCCGATCGAGAGTTCCCCGAGAACCGGTACAGATCGGCCGGCGGAAGGAATGCGACCATGAGCGACAGCAACACCGGCGCCGCGGGCGGCGGCGCGATCTACGCCCTGGGCATTTTCGGTGCGTGGGTGTGGTTCTGGCAGCAGGCGGACGCGTTCTGGGAATACGTCCTCGCAATCATCCAAGGATTGTTCTGGCCGACCTGGATGGTCTACGACGTTTTCAAGGTCCTTGCAGGGTAGGCGCTTTCGACGTCCTGCCTCCTCGCTGCAGGTTCGGGCAGGGGATCTAACTGACGAGCGCCGTGACGGCCGCGAAATAGATCATGATCGACAGCAGGTCCTGTACGACAGTCGCAAGTGGACCGGAGCCGAATGCCGGGTCCCTGCCGAGTCGCTGCAGGAGCCACGGCAACACCATGGCGACGATAGTGGCGATCGCACTCGCGGCGAGAACCGCTGCGGCCACCGCGACCGCGAGCATCGTGTCACCGGTCATCAGGCTGACGACCGGAAGCATTACGGCTCCGAGGAGAGCACCCACCGACAGACCGGTGAGCGCCTCGCGCCCCACGATACGTCGAATTCCCACCCCGACTGACAATCCACGGATCGCCAGGGTCTCGGTCTGCGTTCCGACTGCGTCTGCGAGATAAACGATTCCGGGGATGAAGTAGGCAACGGCCACATTCGCTTCGAGAGTGACTTCGAATGCCGCCATGAACACGGCCGAGACCATGGCACCCAGCAATCCGACGAGGAGCCAGGGAACACGGTGCCACAGCCTGCGCCGTACGTTCTCCACGCTCGTCTCGCGCGTGGTCTCGACCGAATGGAGGAAGCCTCCGAGGCGCGAGAGGTCCTCCTCGTGTTCCTGGAGCAGTACCGCGAGAAGTTGTTGTGGCGCGACGAGACCACGGAACCGACCGTCGTCATCGACCATCGCCAGCCCCGGCTCCCCGTGCTGAACCGCCTGCCACGCGGCCCGTTCCTGGTGGGTATCGGGTCGGACCGCGGGCGGACTCGGATCCATGACGTCGCGTAGCGACGCACATCCGGAGGCACCGAACATACGTTCGAATCGGTGCGACACCCACGAGTCGGCCGGCGACCAGTACGGCGACGACCGAAGCGCAGTCGTACCGCTTAGTGGCCATATCGCTCAGTACGGCCGTCACTGAGTCGCCCGGGGCGGCCGTGGGAACCCTCGTGCAGGCATGCCAGAGCGCAGTCCGGGGTTCGGGCTCATCGTCGAAGACCAGTAATTCGGACACCGGCACACCCTTTCCGAACGTGTTGTGGAGTGCCCTTCGATCCTGGCACGGGTGATACCGAAGCCGGCCACGTTCCGAGTGGACCGGGCGCACCCTCATTACGTCACAGTGACGTAATGAGGGTGCATGGGCGGAGGGAGGGGAGACCCGAAACCGAACATTCATTCGGAAAAGCGGGCCACTCGACGACACCGCCGAATTGGCCTTAGCGGTCCGGGGCCGCACATCCGGCGGCGTGAACATTATTCAGCGCGCCGACGGGTGCATCAGCCGCGACGTCGACGCGCCGAGTCGAATACGTTGCGAACGAGCGCCGGACGGGCCCGAGGGCCGGGTCGACGCAGAACTGGCTACGGGTATACAGGCAGGCAAATCCAGGCTTCTGACCTGCGGCGATAAAATGCCACTTTTTGCCGATAATCGACATTATGTCAACTGTGGACCGCAGGGCCTGCCCCGCGCCACCGGCGACCTCCACGCCCGGACGACGGGTCGGTAGCGTCGGCGCGTCGGCGCGTCGAGCTCCAGGCGACAGCCGCGCACCTTTTCCGCGGACGCACCCGTTCCCGGCCTCGAGACGGAAGTTGTCAACCTGTCTGAGACACGTTGGTGTTGATCCCGGTCGGTCCGGGGAGGGCTGGTGCGGTTGGTTTGCTTCGGAATCGTTCGGGATGTTTCGACCAGTAGCGGTCGAGGGCCTGCTGGCGACGTTGCCGGACGAGGGTGGCGGTGCCGGCATGGATGGCCGCTGGTGTGTGGCGGCCGAGTCCGCTGTGGCGGTGCTCGGTGGCGTAACGGTGGAGAAACTGTGCCGTCCAGTCGCGGGCATGGTCGATGTTCTCGAACAGGGTCGGACAACTCAGGTCGTATTTGATGGTCTTGAACAAAGACTCCGAGAACGGGTTGTCGTCACTGACCCGAGGTCGCGTATACGAGGCGAGCACACCGTTGTCGGCGAGCGCCTCGACAAGGGTGTGGGC
>NZ_JBFUGT010000418.1:0-4781 GCF_056402775.1 Rhodococcus sp. P3_B8 | reverse complement strand
GGTTCAATAACTGTTTGGCGTTGTGCATGGTGCTCATCTGACCGAAGACCGGTTCGATGGTGGCCTTCCGGCGGGCCTATGCCGCCCGACCTTTCCGGGTAGCCCGTTTGCAGGCCACGCGCTGCTTGCCGTTCGCGGGCTTGGGGATCCGCCCGGGGACGCCGCTGGTGGGTCGCCATGGCACCGACGCCCGGTCACGGGACCGACGCCCGCTCGCGACATAGAATTAGATGCCTTGTTCGGCGGCGAACTCGGCGGCCCGGTCCGAGTTGTCGGCCGAGTAGTAGTCGGAGTCGGCGAGGACCTGGTCCGGGACCTGCCCGGTGTTCGCCGCCGTCTGTTCGGTCATCGGCATCAGATTGCCGACATCGACGGCATTTGTGTTCACGTCGGTGGCCGCGATCCCTGAGGCTTCTCGTCGACCACGACCTCCGCGTTGGACCACTGCGCGAAGGCCCCGTCGCCGGTCAGCCGTCGTCCCGGTCCGCTCCCGTGCCGCCAGCCGAGCCTCTTCAGTGAGGGCGGCCTTCGCCTCCCGGATCGTCGCCAACCGGGTTCCCGACGCCGCGATACCTCGGGCAGCTCGTCGCCACGCCGGTTCTCGCCGACTCGGCGTCTTCGGCCTCGTCGAGACCTCGCGGCGAGGGCCTCCTCCTTCTCCGACATGCGGGCGTAGCTCGTCGCCTTGGGTTTTGGAGGCGTTAGTCCGCAACTTCGTCCCGTCCAACAACCGCCCAGCCTGATCATGCCCGCGGCCGGCAACGCCAACGCCTGTACGAACAGGGCCCGAGGGCGGACGGGCGCCGCTTGCGGACCCGGGTGATCGCCGGATAGTCCGCCACCCTGCTCCGAGCACCGGAACAGCCACGTCATCGGTGCATTTGCGATCGATCGCCCGGGACGAGCGCACTCCGGTGGTGCAGCCGTTGAGCAGGATGAGCACAATCAGCCTCGGATCATGTTGGGGCGCCGCGGCTCTCGGTGTACGCGTCGGGGATCCGGGTCAGGTCCAGGTGCTCGTCGACGAGTTCCGCGATAGGCCAGAGGCTCGGCGGGCACCCAGTCGTCGAGCGGTGGCGGCAGCAACAAACCCTCATCCGGGTCAAACGCACGAAATTTCTTATCCACCAGTGGCTTCGGCACCCGGAATCAGGTTTGTCCGGCTGCGCCAGGGGCTACCTCGAACGAACCACCATCATCGAGATCATCAGGCACGCCTCATCATCGCGCGCCCCTGCCCATCACCCGAACACCTCCGCTCGGGCGTTTAACCGACCGCACTTAGGTGTTCGCTGTAGCGGACGGCCAGGTATTGCACGCCACGGTTCGGGTGCAGGGTGCCCGGCGCCGAAGATCCTGGTCGTCGTGACGGCCTGAATCCCATCTCCTACGCGTCCAGTGCGAGATCGGTGCGCAGTTAGGTCAACACTTGCCGGCCTACGACCCGCGTCGGGGGAACACATCGAGCATGAACGCCGCATAAACGAACCTGGGGAACTTTCGGCAGTACGTTCTGTCGGACACCACAACTGGCGCGGAGGCCCGTTCGGGCCGCTCGCAGCTTGATGGGAATGAGTCCCAGGCGTTGCCAAGCGACAAGCCGTGCTAACAATAACAGACGCGCCATTGCTAGATGTTTGACAGTCAGATAATAGTCTGGTCTACTAATCACCGAGTGAGCGCAATCACAGTCACCCCCGTGTCAATAAGTGCAGCGAAACAGCGATACATGGGGGATCTCGGCTTCGGGTGCCGGAAGACCCGACCGGGCCACGCGAGATGAGTAGGAGAACTCACTGTGACACCGAGGGACGTTGTACTCGTAGTCGCTTTTGGATTCACCGGGTCGCGCCTGGTCGAACGGTTGAGGGCAGCAAGTAATAATTCTGTTCTCGAGGCCACCGACACGGAGCTCAGCTGTACGTCAGCGGGGACGAACATGTTCGTCTACCGGCGTTTGGCATGTCCGCTCGCAACCCGGATGTCCGAATTCCGGCGAAGCCCTAGATCCGCGTATCGCTGTGCTTCAGAGCAAATACGCAACATTGCAATAGCTCTCAACCAGTAGGGCGTCGGTACCCCTCGTGCCCTCCATGGCGAATATCGGCAGGTCGAGTTTGTGCCTCGCGCTTACTTCTCCATCCCAAACCTGAAGGCAGAATCATGAGCACTATGCAACCAGATGCGATATCCGGCCAATCGTCCCCACCTCGTAAGACGAGCTTTGCCAGGCTCGGCACGGCCCTCTTCCTGGGTACCGCGCTCGAGTGGTACGACTACTTCGTCTACGGCGTCGCAGCCGCTCTGGTGCTGAACAAGCTCTTCTTCCCTACGTACAACCCCACCGTCGGCACCTTGTTTGCCTTCGGCACCTTCGCATCGGCGTGGCTCATGCGGCCCTTGGGCGCGTTCATTTTCGGCCACCTCGGCGACCGTCTTGGCAGGCGGTCGGTACTGTTCATGACCCTGATCGGCATGGGCGTGGCCACGATCGCGACCGGCCTGCTGCCCACATACGATCAGATAGGTTTCTGGGCCCCGCTGCTGCTTGTCCTGTTCCGGATGATTCAAGGTCTGTCGGCCGGTGGTGAGTTCTCCGGCGTCGCCACCATGTCGATTGAGCATGCGCCGCCACACCTGCGCGGGCGCTACACCAGCGTCGCTCAGATGGGTATTCCGGCGGCCCTGGTGGGGGCCAACCTTGTCAGCCTGGCCGCCTACTTCATGCCCGAGGACGCGCTGGAGAGCTACGGTTGGCGTATTCCGTTCCTGGTCAGTGCATTGATCTTCCCGATCGCGCTGTTCATTCGGCTAAAGCTGGAAGAATCGCCGGTGTTCGAGGAGAAGAAGGCAGAGAACGCTCTCGTCAGCAACCCGGCGAGGGAAGTCATTCGCAACCACTGGCGGACGATGCTGGCGCTCGGATTCGCCAACGGTGGACTCGGTGCGGCTTTCTACGCGTACAGCACCTATGCGGTGAACTACGGGTCGGCCGAGGCCGGCTTGGCGAAGACGACCGTGCTGATGGCAGTCATCGTTGCGGGATTGGTTCACCTGGCCTGTGTGGGGATTGTCGGCTGGAATTCCGACCGTATCGGCCCGAAGCGAGTGTTCCTCTCTGCCCTGACACTGCTGGCGGTCGCTCCGATTCCGGTCTTCTGGATCATTCACACAGGCAACCCCATCGCCATCATCGCGGCAATGATCATCGGCCTGGGAATCGGCCATGGAGTGGCGTATTCGGTTACCGCGCYGCTCTTCACCACCGTCTTCCCGCCGGAGCTTCGCTACACAGGTTCTGCCATCACCTACCAGGTATCCGCGGCGCTTCTGTCGGGGCCGGTGCCGATTGTGATGGCGGCCCTCGTCGGGGCAGGCGGCGGCACGCCCTGGTACGCAGCAATCTTCCTCATGGGAATCTGCACGGCCGGTCTGATCGGCGCGATCCTCCTCGACCCTGCGGCACGGAAGTCGCGTGCTGTCGCGGCGGCGCGCGGCGAGGTCTGATCGAATGGCTGAGTCCGCCTTGATAACCGGATGGCTGGGGTAGGCATGGCACTGGACGCGCGCTTCTACAAGCTCTCCGAGCACGGACGGCCGACTGAGTTCGGCACGATCTTCGAACCGTCTGACGAGTGGCTGGCGAAGCAGTCGGCAGAGGCGGTGTTCGAGCCGGACGTGCCGATCGTCGATTCCCATCACCATCTCTGGGAGCACCCGTACGTCTACGATCGTTCCGGCTTCGAGGCGGACGTCCAGTCCGGTCACCACGTCGAGGCCACGGTTTATGTGGAATGCGGAGCCGGCTACCGCGATTCTGGACCGGTCGAACTGCGGCCGGTCGGGGAGACCGAGTACGTAGCCGCGGCGGCCGGTTCGTCGAGCGCCGGAGTGGACGTGGCGGCCGGCATCGTGGGATTCGCCGACCTCACACTGGGTGCCGCAGTCGAGCCGGTTCTGACAGGGCACATGGCGGCTGGTCGCGGGAGATTTCGGGGTGTCCGGTTCAGCACCGGATGGGATGCGAGTCCCGAGATCGCGAACACGCAGTCCGGGAAACGACCCGGGATGCTCCGAGAAGCGAAAATCCTTGACGGGGCTCGTGTCCTGGCACGAAACTCGCTCACCCTCGACGCCTGGCTGTTTCATACCCAATTGGACGACGTCGCGGCACTGGCGGATGCTGTTCCGGATTTGAAGGTCGTGGTAAACCATAGCGGTGGCCCTCTGGGGTACGGCCGCTATGCGTCGGACCAATCAGGCCAGTTCGACCAATGGCGGGACGGCATTCGGCAGGTCGCGAAGCGGCCGAACGTCTGGTGCAAAATCGGGGGGCTCGTGGCCCGCGGAGCCATGTACGACTACCTCACCGCGCCGGAACCTCCCGGCTCCGACGAGCTGGCTCGTCTCTGGTCGCCCTGGCTCGAGGTGTGCGTCGAGGAGTTCGGCGCGAAGCGTTGCATGTTCGAGAGCAACTTCCCGGTCGACAAGATGGGCACGTCGTATCGCGTGCTCTGGAATGCCTACAAGCGGTTCGCGAGTTCGGCATCACGGGAGGAGCGGGAGCTGATGTTCGGAGGATCGGCCCGCCAGTTCTACAGCCTGCTCTGATCCCGGCACGGGCCGCACTAGAGCCCCGCCTCTCCGCCGATGAAGTGAATCGGGCAGCAGTTGAAGTTGTGTGAGAGTAGTAGCTGGGAACGTTTACAGATAGCATAATATTCTACAGATAGAATACTGTCAGATTATTCAGAGTCTGATTAGCAACGGCTGACGAACCA
>NZ_JBFUGT010000417.1:0-4786 GCF_056402775.1 Rhodococcus sp. P3_B8 | reverse complement strand
GCCTCGGGCTTCGCCGGGACCGCGGGCTTCGCGGGCGCGTCGGACTTCGCCGCCGGTGCGGTCTCGGCCGCCGCGGTGTCGGTCTTCGGCGCCGGCTTCACGCGGGGAGCGGCGACGGTCGGGGCGGGCTCCGCCTTCTTCACGGCCGGGGCGGCCACGGTGGGCGCCGGTGCGGGCGCGGCGGCCTCGGGCGCCGGCCGTTCCTTCTGGACGGATCGGCTGACCCAGGTTCCCTGGTGATCACGCGACGTCCCACCCGCCACCACTCCGCGGCCGCGGCCGGCGGGGCGACTGGCGATGGGCTCGTCGTCATCGTCGTCGTCGACGGGAGCCTTGAACGCTGCTGTGCGCTCGTCGGCGCGCGCGGACGGCGCCGACGGTGCGGACGCGCGGGGCGGCTCGGGCGCGGCAGGTTCCGGTTCGGGTTCGGGGTCGAGTGCCCGCGAATCGGACGGATCCCGGACCACCGGAATTTCACCGGTCAGCTCGGCGACGGAGATTCCCCCCTTGACGCCGCGACGACGCCGCCCGCCCCGGGACTCCACCTGCTGCCCGTTGCGTTTGAGCAGCTCTGACACAGAGATCTGCTGACTGTCCTCGGTCATCGAGCACCCACCATCAATTCACCGCCCATTTCCGTATCGAGCTTGCGGAGGATCAAACCCTCACGCAGAGCCCAGGGGCAGATTTCCAGTTCCTCCACGCCCAGTGCTCTCATGCTGGCCTCCGCAACGAGTGCTCCGGCCACGATCTGCTGCGACCTGTCGGAGCTCACCCCTTCCAATTCTGCACGGTCCGAGGCCGTCATCCGCGAAATGAAAGCTATGAGTTGCCTGAGACCGCTGGCGGTGAGGGTGCGCTTGACCCGCGGGCCGGCGCCGGACGGCGCTGCGCCCGTCAGCCGGGCCAGCGAGCGGAACGTCTTGGACGTGCCGACCGCCCGATCCCACTGCCCCGCCGCGCGCAGTTCCTTCGACGGGACGGTCAGTTCGGCGTCCAGCCAATCCCTCAGCACCGCCACGCGACGCTTGCCCGGCGGGTCGGCCTCGAGCCAGTCCCGGGTGAGCCGTCCCGCGCCGAGTTGCAGCGACAGCGCGACGTCCGGGTCCTCGTCGCCGCCCGCCGTCAGCTCGAGGGATCCGCCGCCGATGTCGAGGTTCAGGATGCGGCCCGCGCTCCACCCGAACCAGCGGCGCACGGCGAGGAACGTCAGCCGAGCCTCGTCGACACCCGACAGAACCTCGAGCGTCACCCCGGTCTCGGCGTGTACCCGCTCGAGCACGGCGTCCGAATTGTTGGCGTCGCGCACGGCGGACGTGGCGAACGCCATCAGCTCACCGCACCCCGACGTCTTCGCGATGCTGGCGAAGTCTGCCACCGTCGAGACCAGGCGATCTGCACCCTGGGAGGTGATGTCACCCCGGTCGTCGGTGTTCTCCGCCAATCGCAGAGTCGACTTGGTCGAACTCATCGGTGTGGGGTGGCCGCCCCTGTGGGCGTCCACTACGAGAAGATGGACGGTGTTGCTTCCGACGTCGAGTACCCCTAGTCGCACATTGACACGGTACTGGGTCTACCGTCGGGCTTTGTGACAGCACGTAAAGCAGGGCGTTCACACAAGATGACACCCAGCCCGGAAGTACCCCTCGACTTCGCTCGCGAATGGGTCGAATTTCCCGATCCCGACAACAGCGAGCACATCATCGCCGCGGACATGACGTGGCTGCTCTCCCACTGGACCTGCGTGTTCGGCACCCCCGCCTGCCAGGGCATCATCGGCGACCGGCCGGACGACGGCTGCTGCTCCCACGGCGCGTTCCTCTCCGACGAGGAGGACCTGGAGAAGCTGAACAAGTCAGTGAAGATGCTCACACCCGAGGACTGGCAGTTCATGGAGAAGGGTCTCGGCAAGAAGGGTTACGTCGAGGAGGACGACCTCGAGGACGAGCCCGCGCTGCGCACCCGCCGCTACCACGGCGCCTGCATCTTCCTGAACCGTCCCGGCTTCGAGGGCGGCGTCGGTTGCGCGCTCCACTCGATGGCCCTCAAGCGCGGGATCGAGCCTCTCGAGGTCAAGCCCGACGTGTGCTGGCAGCTCCCGATCCGCCGCACCCAGGAGTGGGTGGAACGCCCGGACGGCGAGCAGATCCTCAAGACCACCATCAGCGAGTACGACCGGCGCGGCTGGGGCGAGGGCGGCTCGGACCTGGACTGGTACTGCTCCGGCTCCCCCGACGCCCACGTCGGAGTCAAGGCCGTCTGGYAGTCGTACGCACCTGAGTTGACGGAACTGCTCGGCAAGGCGGCGTACTCGGAGTTGGCGAAGATGTGCAAGCGCAGGGCAGGCCTCGGCCTCGTCGCCGTGCACCCCGCCACCGCCGCCGCCCAGCGGAAGGCCGCCGAGTAACGCATCAGACCCATCGGTCGATTTACCCGTCACGGCCCCATTCCGGGCACAGCCATGACGGGAGAGATCATGTTCGCTCGAATTCTGACAGGTGCCCTGTTGACCGCCGCCGCGACGCTTGCCCTCGCGCCGACCGCGTCCGCCCAGCCGACCCCGGACTGGAACACCTTCTACGACAAGACGGCGAACTTCGTCGCACCGTTCGATCCGGGTGCGTTCGGCGACAAGGGTGACCGGGCGCTCGTGCTGAGCCCGTACGGAACCGGCCGGGTCATCGAGTGCAAGGGCGACGGGCACTACGTCGCGGTCTACTGCAGGCAGTTCGACGACCAGGGTCGCGAACACGCCCTCACGCAGGTCATCTCGGCGCCGTTCCGCGGTGTCTACGTGTACAACCCGTTCTGACGCACGCCCACGAATTCGTCAGCCGCACACGCAATTGCGTGTGCGGCTGACGAATTCTTCTGTAACCGTGGCGGATCGGCGTCCGCTCACGCCTCCAGTTTGTAGCCCAGGCCTCGGACGGTGACGAGATGCTCCGGCTTGGCCGGGTCGGTCTCGATCTTCGAACGCAGACGCTTGACGTGCACGTCGAGGGTCTTGGTGTCGCCGACGTAGTCCGCGCCCCACACCCGGTCGATCAGCTGCCCGCGGGTGAGCACCCGGCCCGAGTTCCGCAGCAGGTACTCGAGGAGGTCGAACTCCTTGAGCGGCAGCGTGACAGCCTCGCCGTTCACCTGGACCACGTGACGTTCGACGTCCATCCGGACCGGCCCCGCCTCGAGGACGGCCGAGTCCTGCGCGACGTCGAGTTCGCTGTCGACGCCGCGGCGCAGCACCGCGCGGATGCGGGCGATCAGTTCCCGCGCCGAGTACGGCTTGGTCACGTAGTCGTCGGCGCCGAGTTCGAGGCCCACCACCTTGTCGATCTCACTGTCCCGTGCCGTCACCATGATGACGGGGACACCGGACCGGCTGCGGAGTTGCTTGCAGACGTCCGTGCCGCTCATGCCGGGCAGCATGAGGTCGAGGAGGACGATGTCGGCACCGGCCCGGTCGAACTCGGCGAGCGCGGACGGTCCGTCGCCGACGATCGTCGTCTCGAACCCTTCCTTGCGTAACAGGAATGCCAATGGGTCGGCCAGTGACTCCTCGTCTTCCACGATCAGCACACTTGTCATCGCTTGGCCTCCATACCGGTTTCTCTCTTCCCGACGTTTCCGCTCTCGGCGTCCACTGTCTCGATGTGTGCAGGAATCTGYAGGGTAAACGTCGAACCTGTTCCGGGCTTGCTCCACAGGTCGATGGATCCGTTGTGGTTGGCGGCCACGTGTTTGACGATCGCAAGACCGAGTCCCGTTCCGCCGGTCGCGCGGGCACGCGCCTTGTCGACGCGGAAGAAGCGTTCGAACACGCGCTCCTGGTCGGCCTTGGCGATGCCTTCGCCGCGGTCGGTCACCGAGATCGCCACGTTGTCGCCGCGGATCGACCGGCTCACCGACACCGGGGCGCCCTTCGGCGAATAGGCGATCGCGTTCTGGACCAGATTGGACAGGGCGGTGACGAGCAGGGCGCGGTCGCCGAGCACCTCGTAGCCGCTGTTGTGGTCCGTGGTGACGGCGATCCCGGCGGCTTCCGCGGAGATCTTGCAACGCTGCAGCGCCTCGTCCACCACCTCGTCGACGGAGACGGCTTCGAGGTCGGGCAGTTTCTCGGCGCCCTGCAGCCGCGACAGCGCGATCAGTTCGGTGACCATCTTGCCGAGCCGGACGGATTCACTGAGCACGCGTTCGCCGAAGTGCCGGACCGACTCGGGGTCGTCCGCCGATTCGAGGAGCGCCTCCGCCAGCAGACCCATCGCGCCGACCGGGGTCTTGAGTTCGTGACTGACGTTGGCGACGAAGTCGCGGCGGGTCGCTTCCATCCGGACTTGCTCGGAGTCGTCGTCGGCGAACAGGACCACGAAGTTGTGGTCTTCCTTGCTGAGCAGACGTGCGGTGCCGCGCACCGCGATCCGATCCCGTCCCCGCTGCGGGTTCTTGGTACTCAGGTCGACCTCGACGGGTTCGCCGGTTTCGAGGACCCGGAGCGCCGCCACCCACGCACGGTCGTCGACGAGCCGGTTCCGCACCAGGCCCAACTCCTCCGCCCGGGGGTTGAACAGGACGACGTCGTGGAACTGGTCGACCACGGCGATGCCGCTCTCGGAGGCCAGCACGATCAGGTCGAGGACCTGCGACATCGTGAGCCCGGACTTCTCTTCCATCCGCTGCGCCTGCCGGGTGGACAGCATGGGGATCAGCACGCCACCGACGAGGTAACCGACGAAGCCGCCCACGATGGCAAGCAAGACGGCTTGAACAACACTCACGCCTGAAT
>NZ_JBFUGT010000416.1:0-4822 GCF_056402775.1 Rhodococcus sp. P3_B8 | reverse complement strand
GAGCTGCGCGATGCCCATCTCGAACGAGAACCGGGTGCGCGTCGAATTCTTCTCGAAGATCACGCCGACCCCACGGGGGCCTTCGAGCGGACGCTCCGCGAACGGAGCCTTCTTCAGCCTGGCGGCGAGTTCGAGGACTTCGGCCTGCTGTGCAGGGGTGAGGTCGTCGTCCCGGAGAAAATGTTTCACCACGGTCGTCACTGCTTTCCCGGCTGAGCGGCCGATTGCGCGTTGTCGAGAATCGCGGGCAGCGCCGCGACGAAACCTTCGGCCTGATCGTCCGTGAGGACCAGGGGCGGAGCCAGCCGGACGACGCCCGGTTGCGCGGCGTTGATCAGGTATCCGGCCTCGCGCGCGCTGTTCTCCACCGCGGGGGCCACGTCCTGGGTCAGGACGATGCCGAGCAGCAGCCCGGCGCCGCGAACGTGGTCGATCAGCGGATGTCCGAGACCTTCGATGCCGGCCGACAGCGACTTGCCGAGCGTGTCGGCGCGGGAGATGAGGTCGTCCTCGGCGATCGTCCGCAGCACGGCGAGCGCCGCCGACGCGCAGACGGGGTTCCCGCCGAACGTCGTGCCGTGCTTGCCCGGCCCGAACAGGTCCGCGGCCGCGCCGGTCGCGATGCACGCGCCGATCGGCATCCCGCCACCGAGACCCTTCGCGAGGGTCATGACGTCGGGCACGATCCCGACCGCCTGGTGTGCGTAGAACCAGCCCGTGCGCCCGATCCCGGTCTGCACTTCGTCGAGCACGAGCAGGGCGCCGCGATCGGCGGTAATCCGCCGTGCGCCCGCGAGGTATCCCTCCGGCGGAACGACGACACCGCCCTCACCCATCATCGGCTCCAGGAACACGGCAGCGGTGTCGGCGTCGACGGCGCGATCGAGTGCGTCGAGATCGCCGTACGGCACGTGCTCGACACCCGGGGGCATCGGCTCGAACGGCGCGCGCTTGGCGGCCTGGCCGGTGAGCGCGAGAGCACCCATCGTCCGGCCGTGAAAGGAGTTCTCCGCGGCGATGATCTTCGATCGGCCCGTGGCCCGCGCGAGCTTGAACGCCGCCTCGTTGGCCTCGGTGCCGGAATTGCACAGGAAGACACGTCCGGGGGCGCCCAGGTGGGAAAGCAGCTTCTCGGCCAGTTCGATCGCCGGCTCGCTGGCGTACAGGTTCGACACGTGCCCGAGGGTCGACAACTGCGTCGTGACGGCCTCGATGATCGCCGGGTGCGCGTGCCCGAGGATGTTGACGGCGATGCCGGCGAGGAAGTCGACGTACTCCTTGCCGTCGGCGTCGGTCAGCACCGCTCCCTGACCACGCGTCAGTGCCACCCGGGGGACGCCGTACGTGTTCATCAGAGCGCCGGACCAGCGCTGCTGGAGTTCCGGGGTTCCGGTCATGAGGCAACTCCCTCGGTAGGTGAAGTCGGGCCGGGCGTGACCATCGTGCCGATGCCCTCGCCGGTGAACAGTTCGAGCAGAACGGAATGGGCGACGCGGCCGTCGATGACGTGCGCGGTGGGCACGCCGCCGCGGACGGCGCGCAGGCAGGCCTCCATCTTGGGCACCATGCCGGCGTCGAGGGTGGGCAGCAGTTGCGCGAGCGCGTCCACGTCGATCTCGGTGGCCAGCGAATCGCGGTCCGGCCAGTTCGTGTACAGCCCTTCGACATCCGTGAGGACCACGAGCTTCTCGGCGCCGATGGCCTCGGCGAGCGCGGCGGCGGCGGTGTCGGCGTTGATGTTGTGCACCACACCGTCCGAGTCGGGGGCGATGGTGGACACCACGGGAATTCGGCCCGCACGGATCAGATCCAGGACGGCCTCCGGGTTCACCGTCGTGACGTCGCCGACGAGACCGATGTCGGTCGGCGTGCCCTCGACCATCACGGTGCGCTTGGTGGCGGTGAACAGGTGCGCGTCCTCACCGGAGATGCCGACGGCGTACGGTCCGTGCGCGTTGATCAGTCCGACCAGTTCGCGGCCGACCTGACCGAACAGCACCATCCGGACGACGTCCATGACCTCGGGAGTGGTGACGCGGAAGCCGCCCTTGAATTCGCCTGTCATGCCGAGCTTTCCGAGCATGGCATTGATCTGGGGGCCGCCGCCGTGCACGACGACCGGCTGAATTCCGACCGTCCGCAGGAACGCCATGTCGGCCGCGAACGCCGTCTTCAGCGCGTCGTCGACCATGGCGTTGCCGCCGTACTTCACGACGACGACCTTGTCACGGAACTGCTGCAGCCACGGCAGAGCCTCCGCCAGGACGTGCGCCTTCTGGTGATCGGTGATGCCGCTGAGTGCCTCGCTGGTCGCTGTCATGACGAATACGCCGAGTTCTCTTCGACATACGCGTGCGACAGGTCGGTGGTCCGGATGGTCACGGCGTGCTCGCCCAGACCGAGGTCGATGTCCAGGGAGATGTCGATGTCGCTCAGGTCCACGTCCCGCGCACCCGGTGCGCCGACGCCGTCGATGCAGACGGGGGCGCCGTTGAACGACACCGAGATCGTGTCGGGGTCCAGTTCGATCGGCGCGATGCCGATGGCGGCGAGTACCCGGCCCCAGTTGGGGTCGGATCCGAACAGCGCCGTCTTGACGAGACTGTCCCGCGCCACCGTCCGGGCGCCGATCAGGGCGTCGTCCTCGCTGACCGCGCCGCGGACCGTGATCCGCACCCGCTTGGTGACGCCCTCCGCGTCGGCCATCATCTGATCGGCCAGATCGTCGCAGACGGCCGTCACGGCCGCATTCAGTTCGTCCTGGGTCGGTGTCACGTTGCTCGCACCGGACGCGAGCAGCAGCACCGTGTCGTTGGTCGACGTGGCACCGTCGACGTCCAGCCGGTCGAACGTCACCCGGGTGGCCGCCCGCAGCGCGGCGTCGAGTTGCGCCGCGGTCGCGACGGCGTCGGTCGTCACGACGCACAGCATCGTCGCCAGCGCGGGGGCCAGCATGCCTGCGCCCTTCGCCATTCCGCCTACGTTCCACTTGTCCGCATGGTGCAGGGCGGCCTGCTTCGGCACCGTGTCGGTGGTCATGATCGCGTACGCGGCGTCGGTGCCACCCGAGATTCCCCCGGCGAGTTCGTGCACCGCCTCCGTGACCCCGGCCAGGACCTTCTCCATCGGCAGGCGGTCGCCGATCAGACCGGTGGAACACACCGCGACCTCGACGGCTCCGGTCTCGGTTCCCCAGTTGCTCAGCGCGGATGCCACTTCCTCGGCCGTCTTGTGCGCGTCCTGGAACCCGCCCGCACCCGTGCACGCGTTGGCCCCACCGGAATTGAGCACGACGGCGCGCAGCCTGCCCGTGGTGAGCACCTGCTGCGACCACAGCACGGGGGCGGCCTTCACCTTGTTCGCGGTGAAGACGCCGGCCGCCGCGAGCTCGGGTCCCTCGTTGACGACGAGAGCCAGGTCGGCGTTGCCGCTCACCTTGATACCCGCCTTGATCCCGGCCGCGCGGAAGCCCGCGGGCCCCGACACTCCCTGGGTTCGGACCAGGGTGCCGCCGGCGACCTCCCGGGTCGGGTGCGGATCGATCGTGCTGTCACTGCTCACGGGGCAACTCCCACTGTCGAGAGACCGGCGGTCTCGGGTAGTCCAAGCGCAAGATTCATCGATTGCACCGCTCCGCCGGCGGTGCCCTTCGCAAGGTTGTCGATCACCGCGACCACGACGATCTGACCGGCGTCGGCGTCGACCGTCACCGCGATCTGGACCGCGTTCGATCCGACGACCGCACCGGTCTGCGGCAGCACACCCTGGGGCAGGACGTGCACGAACGGCTCGTCCGCGTACGCCTTTTCGTAGATCGCGCGCACCTCGTCCTCGGACGCCGTGGTGGCCGCGGTGCAGGTGGCGAGGATGCCGCGCGGCATCGGCGCCAGCACGGGGGTGAACGACACGGTGACGCGCTGACCGGCGAGTTCGGAAAGGTTCTGGATGATCTCCGGGGTGTGGCGGTGCACGCCGCCGACACCGTAGGCACGGACCGAACCCATCACCTCGGAGCCGAGCAGGTCGGCCTTGGGTGCGCGGCCCGCGCCGGAGGCACCGGTGACGGCGACGATCGTGACCCGCGGTTCGACGACACCCGCCGCGACCGCCGGGGCCATCGCCAGACTCGACACCGTCGGGAAGCACCCGGGGACGGCGATGCGTGTGGCGCCGACGAGTTTCTCGCGGGCACCCGGCAGTTCCGGGAGTCCGTACGGCCAGCTACCTGCGTGCGGGCTCTTGTAGTACCGCTCCCAGTCCTCGGCGTTCGTCAGCCGGAAGTCGGCGCCGCAGTCGATGATGACCGTGGACTCGGGCAGCGCCTTCGCGTACTGCGCCGAATTGCCGTGCGGCAGACCGAGAAACACCACGTCGTGTCCGGCGAGCGTCTCGACGGTGGTGTCCTCGAGCACTCGGTCGGCGAGGGGAAGCAGGTGCGGATGGTGCGAGCCCAGAGTCGATCCGGCGTTGCCGCCGGCAGTGAGCGCGCCGATGACGAGCGAACCGTCCGCATACGACGGGTGCCCCAGCAGCAGACGCAGCACTTCGCCACCGGCGTATCCGCTCGCGCCGGCGACGGCAATCCTGATCGGTTTTCCCGCGTGCTCAGTCATACGATTGATTATGCATCATCATGCAAGCTAATACACACCGCGGTCTCTCGACGGGACGGAATGCGTGGTCACTGCTTGCCGAGCGACCGCCGAATCTCGTCGAGCTTGGCCTTTCCCGCCTTCTCCCGCTTCTCCCACGCCTCGTCCAGCGACTGCCCCGACGGGCTGTCGTGCGCGAGTTCGGAGGAGCCCATCGCCGTCCCGAACCG
>NZ_JBFUGT010000415.1:0-4884 GCF_056402775.1 Rhodococcus sp. P3_B8 | reverse complement strand
AGGATGCCGTTGGCCAGACCGCTCGCCATCATGAGGGACAGCAGTCCGCGCACACCACCGCGGCGGGCGCGCCCGCCGACCAGTCCCAGGACCGCCGCCACGAACCACCACAGGAGCCCCTTGTCGGCCGCGCGGCTGAGGAAGCGCATGGCCCGGTCTAGCCCGGAGGGACTCAGATTGGCGCTGCGGTCGAAGACGATCTCGTCGGCCCGATGGATTCGGCGTAAGTGTCGGTTCACCATCTCAGCGTATGCGCGGGGTGTCGCTGGACGGTTTTATCGCTCCGCCGGGTGATCCGCGTTGTACTGTCGAGGTGTGCAGCGACGAATCATGGGAATTGAGACAGAGTTCGGTGTGACCTGCACCTTCCATGGTCACAGGCGACTGAGCCCGGACGAGGTTGCGCGCTACCTGTTCCGGCGGGTGGTGTCGTGGGGCCGGAGCTCCAACGTGTTTCTCCGGAACGGTGCCCGCCTGTATCTGGACGTCGGCTCGCACCCCGAATACGCCACCGCCGAGTGCGACAACCTCATCCAGTTGGTCAACCACGACCGGGCGGGGGAGCGCGTTCTCGAGGAGCTGTTGATCGACGCCGAACAGCGGCTCGCCGAGGAAGGCATCGGCGGTGACATCTACCTGTTCAAGAACAACACCGATTCGGCGGGCAATTCGTACGGCTGCCACGAGAACTTCCTCGTGGCCCGGGCCGGCGAATTCTCCCGGATCTCGGACGTGCTGCTCCCGTTCCTGGTGACGCGGCAGCTGATCTGCGGCGCGGGCAAGGTCCTGCAGACGCCGAAGGCGGCGACGTTCTGCCTGTCGCAGCGCGCCGAGCACATCTGGGAAGGCGTGTCCTCGGCGACCACGCGGTCGCGGCCCATCATCAACACCCGTGACGAGCCGCACGCCGACGCGGAGAAGTACCGCCGCCTGCACGTGATCGTCGGCGACTCGAATATGTCGGAGTCCACCACCATGCTGAAGGTGGGCACGGCGGCGCTCGTGCTCGAGATGATCGAGGCCGGGGTGTCGTTCCGCGACTTCGCGCTCGACAACCCGATCCGCGCCATCCGCGAGGTCAGTCACGACGTCACAGGACGCCGCCCGGTGCGGCTCGCCGGCGGCAGGCAGGCCAGCGCCCTCGACATTCAGCGGGAGTACCACGCGCGCGCGGTGGAACACCTGCAGAACCGGGATCCCGATCCGCAGGTCACTCAGGTGGTCGACCTGTGGGGTCGCATGCTCGACGCCGTCGAGACGCAGGACTTCGCGAAGGTGGACACGGAGATCGACTGGGTGATCAAGCGCAAGCTGTTCCAGCGCTACCAGGACCGGCACGGCTTCGAGCTGGCCGACCCGAAGATCGCGCAGCTGGATCTGGCGTATCACGACATCAAACGCGGTCGCGGCGTGTTCGACGTGCTGCAGCGCAAGGGGCTGGTGAAGCGGATCACCGAGGACGAGACGATCGAGGCGGCGGTGGACACTCCGCCGCAGACCACCCGGGCGAAGCTGCGCGGCGAGTTCATCACCGCGGCGCAGGAGGCCGGACGCGACTTCACGGTCGACTGGGTGCACCTCAAGCTCAACGATCAGGCCCAGCGGACCGTGCTGTGCAAGGACCCGTTCCGGTCGGTCGACGAGCGGGTGGAGCGCCTGATTGCCTCGATGTAGCGGCGCTGTGGGAGTCCGTAACGGGCTCACCCACTAGGCTTCCGGGCGTGCCGACTTCCAAGATCGAGCGGTTGATGAACCTGGTGATCTGTTTGTTGTCCACCAGGCAGTTCCTCACCGCCGAGAAGATTCGCGAGAGCGTTGCCGGGTACGCCGACTCCGCCAGCGACGAGGCGTTCAGCCGCATGTTCGAACGCGACAAGAACGAACTCCGGGATCTCGGTGTCCCGCTCGAGACCGGGCAGGCGTCGCGCTTCTCGACGGTCGAGGGCTACCGCATCAACCGCAACGCGTATGAGCTCCCCGACATCGAACTCAGTCAGGAGGAGTCCGCGGCGGTCGCGGTGGCGGTCCAGCTGTGGGAGTCGCCGGAGTTGACGTCCGCGGCCCAGGGGGCACTGCTCAAGCTGCGCGCGGCGGGTGTGCAGGTGGATCCGGATTCGGCGGCCACCCCGATCACGGCGGTGCCCGCCCGCACCCGCGGCTCCGAACCGGCGCTCGGCAAGCTGCTGGCGGCGGTCGACGCCGGCCGCGCCGTGCACTTCCCGCACCGCGGCGCCCTCAACGAGCCGTACACCGAGCGCACCGTCGAACCCTGGGGCGTCGTCACCGCGCACGGCCGGTGGTACCTCGTCGGTCACGACGTCGACCGGGGGGCCGTCCGGACGTTCCGGCTGTCGCGGATCGGCGACGACGTGACGGAGTTCGGACCGTCCGGGGTCGTCCACAAACCGGCGGGCGTCGACCTCCGGGAGATCGTCGACCGGGTTACCGGTTCGGGGGAGGTCACCGGGACCGCCACCGTATGGGTGGCCGAGGGCCGGGCCCAGGAACTGCGCCGACTGGCGACCACGGCGGAGGAGAAGCGGGTGAACGAGCGCGCCGGCACCGTGCTCGGGATTCCGGTCCGCTCCCGGGACTGGATCGCGCGGCTGGTCGCGGGCCACGGGGCGGACGCCCTGGTCCTCGATCCGCCCGAACTACGCCACGATGTGCTGACCAAGCTGAAGGACGCCGCAGGGGAAGGGGGGACGTCGTGAGCAACAGGCTGTCGTCGAGATTGTCCCGGCTCCTCAACCTGGTGCCGTACTTCATCGCGAACCCCGGGATGAGCGCGGCCGAGGCCGCCGCCGAACTGGGCGTCACCACCACACAGCTGATGTCCGACCTCAACCAGTTGTGGGTGTGCGGCCTGCCCGGCTACGGTCCCGGCGACCTCATCGACCTCTCGTTCTCCGAGGAGAGCATCGAGGTGACGTTCTCGGCGGGCATCGACCGACCGCTGCGGTTGACGTCCACCGAAGCTACGGCCCTGCTGATTGCCCTGCGTTCGCTGGTGGAGATGCCGGGCATGGTCGATCCGTCCGCGGCGCACAGCGCGATCGCGAAGATCGAGGACGCCGCGGGCACCGCGGCAGCCCGCGCGGCGGTGACGCCGGCGTCGGAGCGGGAGGCGGTGGAAGATGTGGCGGAAGATCCCATCGCCGCCACGGTGCGGTCCGCGCTCCATCAACGGCACGCACTCCACCTGACGTACTACTCGGCGTCCCGGGACCGCGTCACCGAGCGCACCGTGGATCCGGTGCGGGTCGTGCTGGTCGACAACCAGAGTTACCTGCAGGCGTGGTGCCGGCAGGCCGAGGGAGTCCGGCTGTTCCGGCTCGACCGGATCGACGCCGCCACCGAGCTGGACGAGCCGTCCACACCGCCGGCGCAGGCTCTCGTGCGGGATTCCAACCTGGAATTGTTCAGCGGCGACGCGTCCCTTCCCCAGGCACGGTTGAACATCGGCGCCGACTGCGTGTGGGTGCTCGACTACTACCCGATGGATGTCCGGACGGTCGCCGCCGACGGCTCGGTGGAGGCGAGCATGAGTTACGGGGCGCTCGAGTGGATGGCCCGGCTCGTGCTGGGGTTCGGGTCCGGAATCAGAGTGCTCGAACCGGCCGAACTGGTCGACGAGGTGCGCCGCCGGGCTGTGGAGGCGCTGTCCGCCTACGACGCCGTCGAGGCATGAGCGGCGACGGGCGTCCGCTGCGGATCAGCGTCTTCGGTGCGGGCAGCATCGGCTGCTATGTCGGGGGCCGGCTCGCCGCGGCCGGTGCCGAGGTGACCCTGATCGGCCGGGAGCGTGTCGGGGCGGAGATCCGCGAACACGGGTTGCGGCTGACGGACCTGCACGGAGCGGACATCCGGGTCGGTGCCTCCGGCATCGCCTTCGCCACCGGCCCGGAGTCGGTGGCCACCGCCGATCTCGTCGTCGTGTCGGTGAAGTCGGCGGGGACACCGGAGGTGGGTGCCGCGCTGGCGTCGGCGATAGGTTCCGACACGGTCGTAGTCAGTGCGCAGAACGGGCTGGGCAATGCGGACACCCTCCGCGCGGCCGTGCCGGAGCAGGTGGTTCTCGCGGCGATGGTGCCGTTCAACGTGGTGCACCGCGGTGACGGGCATTTCCACCAGGGCTCCGAGGGTGACCTCGAGATCGAGCAGCATCCGGCGGTGCGTGCATTCGCGCCGGTCTTCGGCGACGCAGGGCTGCCGCTGCATGCACGTGACGACTTCCGCGCGGTGCAGTGGGCGAAGCTGCTGCTCAACCTGAACAACGCGGTCAACGCCCTGTCCGGCCTGCCGCTCCGCGAGGAGTTGTCGCAGCGGTCGTTCCGGCGTGCGGTCGCGCTGGCGCAGCGGGAAGCGCTGACTCTCCTGACCGCCCGTGGCATCGCTGTCGCCAAGCTCACACCGCTGCCGCCGCAGTGGATTCCCCGGTTGCTGACCGTCCCGGACGGGGTGTTCCAGGTGGCGGGCAGCCGGATGCTGGCCATCGACCCGCACGCGCGATCCTCGATGTGGGACGACCTCGAAGCGGGCCGGCGCACCGAAGTGGACTGGATCAGCGGGGAGATCGTGCGCCTGGCCGCGTCGTCGGGGACGGTCGCACCGGTGAACGCGAGGCTGGTCGAACTGATCCGCGAGGCCGAGGCGGGCGGGAACCGGCACTGGTCCGGGGACGCGCTGCTCGCCGAGCTGCGCTCACAGCGGGCACCCGGGAAACCGACAGGTAAACGGCAGCGCAACTAGCCGGTTTCGACCGAACCGGTGCCGTGTATGTCCGGTAGCATCGGGGTCACCTGATCTTTTGGAGGTTTCATCATGGGAGCCATGAGCCCCTGGCACTGGGCCATCGTCGCGCTGGTCGTCATCATCCTGTTC
>NZ_JBFUGT010000414.1:0-4889 GCF_056402775.1 Rhodococcus sp. P3_B8 | reverse complement strand
GTCGTGGCTACTCAGGCAACTCAAGGACGTACCCGGAGACGTTCAGGTCGAAGCGGTGTTCTCCGAGCGCGGCAACGAAGCCTGCGAGCACCTCGACACGGTGCGGGCGGACCCGAAGGTACTGACCAATGGGCGATCCGGCGACATCGTCTCCTTCTCCCTCGAACAAGCCTTTCCGATGGGCGGCCGGCGGTCGGGTACCGCGGCGAGCTTCATCACGAGCGTGACGTCATCGACCGACGCGTTCTACGGCACAGTGGTTCAACAACTGCGGGAATGGGTTCCGGCTGCGCCGAAACAAACCGAACAACTGCGGGAATGGGTGCCGGCAGCTCCGAAACAAACCGAACAACTGCACACGGGCACAAAGGAAGCCGAGGTTAGGCAACCAATGTAGGAAGGCGGGCCGGCCCCCTCGTGGTCACGGGCAGCCGCGCGATGACATGTTGTCGTCGGAGCTCTCGCGCCCAGCGTTATGTCCTCTGCGTTTCAATACGTCGGTGTAAGAGGCCAGTAGAGCCCCAATGAAGACCAACCGGCCCGAGGTCACCCGACTCTGAAGCGCTACCCGGATTAGTTTGTGCTCAGCATGTGGTCTGGATGGGAACCGTCGGTCCTTCGAGACCGCCAAGCAACTCGACTCATCGCGCATTGCGGAACGCAGTGTGCCGAAGAACACCGGACCTGCATGCGCGGGCAACCCACATCTCGCGACCTGCGTATACCGATAAGAACAAGGAAGGATGCAAATGTTCGAGCAGCACGAGCGATGGCTTGAGGAGATCAAACAGCATCTCGACAGGGCCGAGTCCGTGACTGGTTACATGCACCTTGTAGCGATCGTTTCCGAGATCGTCGACGCCGATGCCGATGAACGGAAGCAAACATCTATCCATATCCCCAACTGGGAGTCGCTGGAGACGGATCTACGAGACACGTTGACCTACATCGGTCCCGAACTGCGCCGAGAGATTGACAGTAACGCCACCCAGCTCATCACCAGCATTCATGATCTCGTCCAGACGAAGGACGACGCAGACGGCAATCCCAAGAGGTACATCGACGAGGACCGTCGACCTGAAGTCAGGAAACACGCAACGTCACTGTTCGAGCTGCTCGATGATGATGATGAAGTAATGGTCGCGGCATGGCGAGACCTTATAGCGGCCTGCCGATCGACTGACTTCGCGGAGTTTCCGTACGATCGGATCGCCTTCCTGCGAGATACGCTGGTCGGACTGCAAATCCATCGAAGGCAGGACGGCGGATTTTGGGGGGTTCTCAAGACCGCATGCAACGTACTGTTCGACTACCGATTCGATGTCAGTAGAGCTCAACATCGTGTAGGCGACGAAGCACTTGAGTTCGACCCCAAGAATCAGGAAATTCCTACCGGCTTGACCGTGAACGAACGTATCTCACTCTCGGAGCGGTACATCGTGGTCAATCCACCGAAACAGGACATCGTTGTGTGGCTGCGTATCGAAAATGCGTTTGTACCCCTTCACCGCGGGGTCGGCTTTGGAGACATTACCTTCTACGCAGCGCAGGTGCTGGCGGGCGGCATCATCGACCATGAACACGCGCGCAAGCTGTTCAGCGTCGTGCCGGAGGAGTTACTGACCGATCGCATCAGCGCGACGCAATCCGATCCCGAACAGATCGACCAGTACACCGGGTTCGAACACAAACCGGGGATGGTCTACGTGCGCGTGGCCCTGAAGGACGTCGAGACGCACCGCGCGAAGGAAATCGCCCGCGGATACCTCGAGAACGTCCTGGCCCTGGGATCGCCGGAAAGCCACACATGGAAGATTTTAAACGGCGCACTGATTTTCGCTGAGGGGAGCTCACACCCGCGGCCTCTGGAGTGGGGTCCAAAGTACGACCGCACGCCGCCACTGTTCTCGCAGAACGACTATATGGCCGAATTCCTTGGGGAAGTTCGCGGACAAGGACATACCATTACCCGCGAGATCGCTGACGCCCTCAGGCCAATGATCAAACTGCAGAGGGCGCTCGAAATAGCGCCGCTGTCCGACTCCGAGGGGATCGTCATGGCATCCGTCCGCGCGATCGAACACTGCAATGCGTGGACAACACGCGGCCGGAAACCTGGGACAAATTCATCAGCACCTACCTGCTCGACGAGGCAACAAGAATCGACTTCCTCGAACGAGCCGGCGAGCATACTTTCCACGCTATCGAGGTAACCAGACCGGACAGATCACCGTCCGCGCCGCCGGTACCCGAACTACAAGAGATAGCCGCCGCGGTGGACGCGAGCGGACGGGGCCGAGAATTTGACCTACGGATCGCGATCCACCACGTATCAGCGCTCAAGGAGATCTACAAGGAGCACCCACTCGTACGACCCCTGTCCGAGCTCGAATCCACCCTGAAGTCTGGTCGCACGATTGGCCTCGCCGTCGAGCGTGAGAAGAGCCGGGTCTCGGCTCGTGTCAAGAGGCTGACTCGTTCCCGCAATGCGGCGATCCACGGAGGACCACTGTCGACTGCGGCATGCGATTCTATCGCCGGATTTGCGCAGAACCTCGCGCGAAGAGCACTGCACAGCGTCATATTCGCGATTATCGAAGGAAGGCCGATCCCGGATTACATGTCTGAGAAGCGGGAAGCGAACGCGAACCGGATTACAGAACTGAGGCGAACTGGAGACAAACGGCACTTGATGGCTGGGTCCTATGGCGACGGGTCGGATACCGCCGGTCCGTAGATCTCGCTACCTCCCGGAGAACGCCGACGCCCTGCTCGGCCCGATCGCCGAGTACAGCGGCGGGGCCGCGCGCTCGGAACTCGGCCACGCCGAGGTCGTGTTCACCATCCCCGCCGAATCGGTGCGGCAGGCCACCTCGACGGCCCTGGCGGTCCTGGAGACCTACCCGTGGCCGTTGCGGTCGCTGCGAGTGCTCACCACCGCCGATTTCGATCGTCTCACCGACGCCATGGACCTCCCGCCGCTGGTGTCGGTGCAGGAGGCCGCCGACGGCCTCGGAATGACCCGCCAGGGCGTACTGAAGGCCATCAAGGGCAAGGTGCTGCCGGCCACCCGTGTCGGCGGTACCTGGGTGCTTCAGCAGTCCGTGGTCGACAACGCCCGCGCCCGCCGCGGCGCATAGCCACCGACAGCCGCGGTCTCAGGTAGCGAGTTCGGCTCTTGAAGTAGTGAGGGTCGATGCGCATTCTTCGTCGCGAGGATCGAACAGCAGATCCCAGCGCGTGAGCTCGCCGTTTTGATTCGTCGTTTCCGGGATCGTGTACTCGTGACGTTCGGCGTCGGTGGGTTTCCGCCACCCGTCCCTGTTGTACGTGGTGGCGATGCGTTCATCTGTCGTGAAGGTAATGACGAGTTGGCCGGCCTCGGCGGCAATGGTCAGTAGTTCGAGCCGTAGCTGGCGCGCGACCGGCGGTCGCTGGGGTGTGATTGCGGGCCATCGGAAGTGGTTGTGGAAGGTCACCGCGCCGCCCCGGCGGACGTAGACGGTGAGCGCCGCCCCGACCGTGCTGGCGGGGTTCGTCAGCCACATCACCCGACACCGGTGCCGCCACCGGGTGACGGGGTRGGCGCGGGATCGAGTCGCCAGTGCCAGCGCGTAGGCGGCGTACACGAATATCCCGACCAGCATGAGTGCGATCGCCGCGAGCAGGACCATCAGGACGTCATCGAGCGCGACGGTGGTGAGTGCCGCCGCCGCGATGACGGCGAGGAGCATCGTCAGTGCCAGAGCCTTCCACCAGCGAGCCTGGTGCGGGCGCCTGAAGTTGCCGAGCTGCAGACGCGCCGCGGCACGAATCCGGGGGCCGGGCGGCGGGTTCGCAGTCCYCCAGCGGTCGATGCCGTCGAAGAAGCCAGTGGTGGTGCACTCGCCGGCAGGCCATCCTTTGTGCGAATCGATCACCGCGCATTCCTATCACTGAACTGGGCTGATGACACGTCCCTGTGGCGTCCGAAGGGTCACGCCCGCAACGCGATACTGTCCACACAACGCCGGGCGCGTAGCGACCGCGCCGGCTCGGTTCCCGGCCGCCGGCACTGGGGGTGAGAGGGTGCGGGGTATGACATTGCGGCTGCCGACCACTCTCGCGACCGACTCGGACGCCGCGGCGATCGAGGCACTGACGAGGTATTACGGCCGCCCGTACCTGGGCGCCGCCGCCTACGTCGGCGCGCACTTCGACTCCTGGTCCAGCACCGGGGACCGGGCCGGGGAGGCGGACCGGTTCACCGCGGACGATCTGGTCGCGGTGACGTTCCTGTCCGTGCAGGTCCCCCCGAAGGCGGCGCGGGCGATCCTGCACACCCAGTCCGAGGCGCTGAACGCCCTTCTGACGGGGATAGGCCCGGATCGGGACCTGGTCGACGAACCGGACCCGCTGACCCCGGGGTGGCCCGCCTGGGACCTGGAAACTGCCCTGTGGGCGCTGCCGGGGATCGGCCAGACGAAGGCGACGAAGCTGATCGCCCGCAAACGCCCCAGGCTGTATCCGATCTGGGACTCCGTTGTCAGTCAGGTCCTGGGCACCGAGCGATCGCATTTGAACCCGGTCCGGGAGGCCCTCCGCGCCGACGACGGGGCATTGCACCACCGGTTGCTGTCGCTCCGCGAGGAGGCGGGCCTGCCGGAGGAGATCTCCGCGCTCCGCGTGTTTGATGTGATCGCGTGGATGGACGGCAAGAACCGCCGCCTGGGCGAGTCCTCTGACCTGGAAAGATGACACGTCCCGGACTGAGGGGATGTGCCGCGGCTCAGGAGCGGGTGAAGCGGGATCTGAGTTTGTGTATGCCGACCATGACTTTTTCTGCGGTGCTTCCGGGTCCGGGGAGCATTCCCAGCTGTATGGTCTGGCGATGTCGTGCTTGTTGACGA
>NZ_JBFUGT010000413.1:0-4890 GCF_056402775.1 Rhodococcus sp. P3_B8 | reverse complement strand
GCTCAGATGGAGAAGACCGCTGCAGACGAGGCCGCCGAGGCTGCCACCGCTGCTGCCGGCTACTCCTCCGAGTCGGGTGCCGGCGACGCCGACGCCGCTTCGGCTGCCAGCACCTCGTCGTCCGAGTCTGCCGGCGGATCGCTGGCCAGCGACGCACAGCTCGCCGCTCTGCGCGAGAAGCTGTCGGGCAACGCCTAGCAAGTCCGCCTGACTCGTCAGGCAAAGCCGAAGACCCCGCTCCTGCACTGCAGGGGCGGGGTCTCGTCGTTGCAGGACGTCCGAACATGACTGTGGCCCAACCTCTCCGGAGGTTGGGCCACAGTGGTGTGGGGGGTGAGGCTGGTGCTCAGTTCGCGGTGGCGGGAATCCAGTAACCGGACGACGGCTGTACGTCGGCGCGCTTGCGCATCGTTGCGAAGCTGTGCCTGCCCTGGCTGATGAGTGCCGTGAGCCAGGTCCGGCGGTGGTCGGCGAGCGCGGAGGCCACCTCGGGGATCTCCATGCAATGCACCCCGCCCGCAATGCCGAGGCGGTGCCGACCGAACTGGTTGCGGTGATCGCGCATGGCGTTCCTCTTCTTCGAGAAGGTGCAGGTCGGGTGCGTTCGCTAGAACATAACCGACCGTGTCGGACATCTGTGGTATTTGGGGCAGGTGAGTCTGCAGAGGGAGGAGAGGGTGGAGATCGGCGAGGGACGTGCGTACTCGGTGCGCGGCGGGTGCAACACTGGGAGGCGTGTTGAGAATCGGCCTCACTGGAGGCATAGGAGCCGGTAAGTCCACCGTGTCGAAGGTCCTCGCCGAACTCGGGGGAGTGATCGTCGACGCCGATCTGATTGCGCGGGAGGTCGTCGAACCCGGAACACCCGGCCTCGTCGCGCTCGTCGACCGGTTCGGCGAGGAGATCCTGACGGAGGACGGCACACTCGACCGGCCCGCCCTGGCTGCCCGCGCCTTCGCCGACGACGAATCGCGGCTCGCGCTGAATGCGATCGTTCACCCGCTCGTCGGGGCGCGCACCACCGAGACGATCGAATCGGCGCCCAAGGACGCCATCCTCGTCCAGGACATTCCGTTGCTGGTCGAGGGCGGAATGGGCGCGGCCTTCCACCTGGTCGTCGTCGTATTCGTCGATGCCGAGGAGCGGGTGCGGCGGCTTGTCGGATCGCGGGGAATGCCCGAGACCGATGCGCGCGCGCGGATCGCAGCCCAGGCCGACGACGATCAGCGGCGGGCGGCGGCGGACGTCTGGCTCGACAACAGCGGTGCCCCTGGCGCGCTCGAGCCGGCGATCCGGGCACTGTGGTCGGAGCGTCTCGTGCCCTTCGAGTCCAACATCCGCACGCGGACCGTCGTCCGGGTCCTGCCCGAACTCGCTCCGCCGAATCCGCAGTGGCCGGCGCAGGCCGACCGGCTGATCGCTCGCGTCAAACTGGTGTGCGGCGACCGCGCCGTCCGGATCGACCACATCGGGTCGACGGCCGTCGAAGGATTGCCCGCCAAGGACGTCATCGACGTCCAGGTGACCGTCGCGAACCTCGAGACCGCGGACGACCTCGCCGAATCCCTCGCCGACGCCGGGTTCCCCCGCATCGAGCACATCACCGCCGACGACCCGAAGCCCTCGTACCAGGGCGGAGAGACCGACCCGGCCCTGTGGGGCAAGCGAATCCACGGCGGTGCCGATCCCGGACGGCCCGTCAACATCCACATTCGCGTCGACGGGTGGCCCGGACAGCAGTTCGCGCTCGTCTTCCGCGACTGGCTCCGCGCCGACACCGAGGCCCGGACCGAGTACCTCGCGGTCAAGGAAGGTGCGGCGGAGAAGGCGGCCGGTCACACGGACTACCGGGACGCGATCACCGCCTATGTTGACGCGAAGACCCCGTGGTTCGACCGCGCCTATCACCGGGCGTGGGAATGGGCCGAGCGGACCGGCTGGAGCGCGTAGGTCACCGCCAGTCGATCGGCATCCCGATCGAGGCCAGCCAGCGGCCGAGGTCGTGGCCGTGCGCGGCGATGCCGTCGATCGCCGTGGTGGCGGTGAGGATCGCCCGCTCGGCCGTCGCCGTGTCGAGCAGGCCGGTGGTGTGCGCCTCCATCAGCTCGTCGACGTCGAGGAGTTCGGTGTCGCGGCCGGTGCGGACGACCAGGTCCAGGTAGTGGTCCTCGGACTTCCACACGTCGTCACCCCGGGTGAAGCTGCCGATGTCGACGTAGTGGTCCTGATCGCGCTGGTGGTAGGGGTGGTAGTGGAAGATCGACGCCCGCAGGCCGAGGTCGGGGAGCAGCCACGACTCCAGGTAGTGGAACTGCCGGTGGTCGGAGGTGCGCGCCATGTACAGCCCCCACGGTTCGACGCGGTAGTGATCGACGTGGCGGACGAACCCCTTGGGGTCGGTGTTGGTGTGATCTCGTAGGTCGAAGTACTCGACCTTCGGTGGGTGGATGTCGTGACTCGCGCCTGCCATGGTGGGGAACCTACCGGGTTTTTCAGCTGACGGAGATCGTCGGAGAGTTTGTCGGTACCTGCGCCTACCCTGGTTGTATGGCGTTTGCATCCGAGCACCCCGTGGTGGCACATTCCGAGTTCCGTCCCATCGGGGAGATCGAGCGGTCGGAAGCGCGGTTCGAGGTCGTCAGCGACCACAAGCCGGCCGGCGATCAGCCCACCGCGATCGCCGATCTGGAACGCCGCATCAACGCCGGCGAGAAGGACGTGGTCCTGCTCGGCGCCACCGGTACCGGCAAGTCCGCCACCACGGCGTGGCTGATCGAGAAGGTGCAGCGGCCCACCCTGGTGATGGCGCCCAACAAGACGCTCGCCGCGCAGTTGGCCAACGAGCTGCGCGACATGCTGCCCAACAACTCCGTCGAGTACTTCGTCTCGTACTACGACTACTACCAGCCCGAGGCGTACATCGCGCAGACCGACACCTACATCGAGAAGGACTCGTCGATCAACGACGACGTCGAGCGGCTGCGCCACTCCGCGACGTCGAGCCTGCTGTCGCGGCGGGACGTGGTCGTGGTGGCGTCCGTGTCGTGCATCTACGGTCTCGGCACCCCGCAGTCGTACCTCGACCGCTCGGTGCAGCTCGAGGTCGGGGTGGAGGTTCCGCGCGACGCTCTGCTGCGGCTGCTGGTCGACGTGCAGTACACCCGCAACGATCTGGCGTTCACCCGCGGATCCTTCCGGGTGCGCGGCGACACCGTCGAGATCATTCCCTCGTACGAGGAGTTGGCGGTCCGGATCGAGTTCTTCGGCGACGAGATCGAGGCGCTGTACTACCTGCATCCCCTCACCGGGGACGTGGTGCGGAAGGTCGACTCGGTGCGCATCTTCCCGGCCACGCACTACGTCGCGGGTCCCGAGCGGATGGAACGTGCCGTCAAGGACATCGAGGCCGAACTCGAGGAACGGCTCGCCGACCTCGAGAACAAGGGCAAGCTGCTCGAGGCGCAGCGTCTCCGGATGCGCACCCAGTACGACCTCGAGATGATCAAGCAGGTCGGGTTCTGCTCCGGCATCGAGAACTACTCGCGTCACATCGACGGTCGCGGGCCGGGTACGGCGCCCGCCACGCTGATCGACTACTTCCCGGAGGACTTCCTCCTCGTCATCGACGAGTCCCACGTGACGGTCCCGCAGATCGGCGCGATGTACGAGGGCGACATGTCGCGCAAACGGAATCTCGTCGAGTTCGGGTTCCGGTTGCCGTCCGCCACCGACAACCGCCCGCTGACGTGGGAGGAGTTCACCCAGCGCATCGGGCAGACGGTGTACCTGTCGGCCACACCCGGCAAGTACGAGCTCGGGCAGGCAGGCGGGGAGTTCGTCGAGCAGGTCATCCGCCCCACCGGTCTCGTCGACCCCCAGGTGGTCGTCAAACCGACCAAGGGGCAGATCGACGACCTCGTGCACGAGATCCGCGAACGTGCCGACCGGGACGAGCGCGTCCTCGTCACCACGTTGACGAAGAAGATGGCGGAAGACCTCACCGACTACCTCCTCGAACTCGGTATCCGGGTGCGGTACCTGCACTCGGACATCGACACCCTGCGACGGGTCGAGTTGCTCCGGCAACTTCGTTTGGGGGAGTACGACGTCCTGGTGGGTATCAACCTGCTGCGGGAGGGCCTCGACCTCCCCGAGGTGTCGTTGGTCGCCATCCTCGACGCCGACAAGGAGGGCTTCCTCCGGAGCTCGACCAGCCTCATCCAGACGATCGGCCGCGCGGCTCGTAACGTCTCCGGCCAGGTCCACATGTACGCCGACAAGATCACCGACTCGATGCAGCACGCGATCGAGGAGACCGAGCGGCGGCGTGAGAAGCAGATCGCCTACAACGAGAAGATGGGCGTCGATCCGCAGCCGCTGCGGAAGAAGATCGCAGACATCCTCGACCAGGTCTACGAGGAAGCCGAGGACACGGCCAGCGGAGTCGACGTCGGCGGTTCCGGCCGCAACGCCACTCGCGGGCGCCGCGCCCAGGGCGAGGCCGGGCGCTCGGTCAGCGCCGGGGTGTACGAGGGCCGCGATACGAAGTCGATGCCGAGGGCGGAGTTGGYAGATCTGGTCAAGGAATTGACCGATCAGATGATGAACGCCGCCCGAGATCTGCAGTTCGAACTCGCCGGACGACTGCGCGACGAGATCGCCGACCTGAAGAAGGAGCTGCGCGGCATGGATGCCGCGGGCCTGAAATAGCGGGCGCGCCCAGGCAGTACGGTCTGAAGCATGGATGCACACAACGCAGGTCGTACCGCCCGGTCCTTGGAGTTGCTTCATTCGCTCAGCTATTTCGTTCCCGAGGTCGAGAATCGTCTGGTCGAGGCGGGCCTCGCACCGGGTCGGATGGGCTACTTCGCGGGCCGCTCCGCGCCGATG
>NZ_JBFUGT010000412.1:0-4890 GCF_056402775.1 Rhodococcus sp. P3_B8 | reverse complement strand
CCCGACTCCCGCATCTGCTCCTCGTACACCGCCTCCGCCGGATACACATGCGAATCCATGAACTCCAGCAGATCGGTCTGCAACTGCTGGGCGCGATCCGAGATGTCAAACAGGGACATGGGAACTCCTGACGGGTAGTGAGGGAAACGTGGGTGTGCGCTTGTCGAGGTGACTCTGTACGCCCTCGACGAGATCGGCCCCGCGGAACGCCTGCAACATCAGGCCTTCCGCGCGGGCCACGGACTCGGCGTAGGTGCCGTCCGCATCGTTCTGTAATTGGTCCTTGATGACGGCCATCGACGTCGGGGAGCAGTGCGTCGACAGCCCCTCGGCATAGGCGACCGCGGCGTCGACGACCGCCCCGTCCGGCACGAGGTGGTCGACGAGTCCGATGCGCAGTGCCTCCTCGGCGTCCACCATGCGGCTCGACAGGAGCAGGTCGGTGGCGCGGCTGCGTCCCACGAGCCGGGGCAGCAGCCAGGAGATGCCGTATTCGGCGATCAGTCCCCGCTTGGCGAAGGCGGTCGTGAACCGGGCGGACGCCGAGGCGAACCGGACGTCGCAGTAGAGGGCTTCCACCATTCCGAGACCGGCGGCGACCCCGTTGATCGCCCCGATCAGCGGCTTGCGCAGTGTCGCGGGAAGGTCGCGGGGGCGCGGCCGGAGGAGGTCTTCTTCGGAGACGTCACCGACGGCCTGCAGGCGTCCGAGGTCGGCGCCTGCGCAGAACCCGCGCCCGGCGCCGGTCACGACGATCGCGCGTACGCCGGGGTCGTCCTCGGCGTCGCTCAGCAGCGTGAAGTAGCGGTCCTCGAGGTCGTCGGTCCAGGCGTTCAGCTTGTCCGGCCGGTTGAACGTGAGCACCAGGACCGGTCCACGCCGCTCGGCGAGGACCAGGTCTGCGTGCTCGGGTGTCATGCGTGCTCCAGCAGCGAACTCTGGTAGCGGCGCATCCCGCGCAGCCAGCGGTCGTAGTCGGACCCCTTCTGCCGGTACATGGTGAGGACGCTCTCGTGGGGCAGGATCAGGAACGTCTCCCGGTCCACGGCGTCGAGCACGATCTCGGCGACCTGCTCCGGTTGCAGCACGTCGCCTGCCGAGACGACGGCCCGGGTGGCCGCGACGCCGAGTGGATCACCCGAGTTCTCACCCGAGCGCATCAACTTCGTCTCGACTCCCATCGGACAGAGGCAGCTGACCCGGACTCCGTTGTCCCCGTAGGTGACCGACAGCMATTCGGAGAACGCGACGGCCGCATGCTTGGTGACCGCGTAGGTGGCCGAGCCGATCTGAGTGAGGAGACCGGCCGCGGACGCGGTCGACACGAAGTACCCCTCGCCCCGCTCGATCCACTTCGGCACGAGTTGCCGGGCGGCGCGGATGTGGGCGCGGACGTTGACGTCGATCGCGAGATCCCAGCCGGCGTCGTCGGCGTCGAGGCCGGGTGCTCCCGCGATGCCGGCGTTGGCGAAGTAGAGATCGACCGGGCCGAACTCGGTCTCGGCGCGCTCGATGATGCGCCGGATCTGATCGGCGTCCGCGACGTCGGCACCCTCGGCGACGGCCGATCCGGGGTGGCGTGCGTTGATTCCGTCCGCAACCGCGGCGGCGGCGTTCGGATCGAGATCGGCGACCAGCACCTTGGCACCCTGGTCGGCGAGACGGTCTGCGATCGCCCCGCCGATACCGCCTCCACCGCCGGTCACGATGGCGACCTTCTGTGCAACCTTCACGAGGTGTCCTCTCCTTCGCCGTGCGTTGTGACTGGCGTCTCTCTTTTGTATAGTTGAATCCGTCGTCAAGTTCAAGTGTCGGAGTTCGACGAACACCTCGAAGTTCGATGCAGCCAACGTGACACATCCAGGCCCTGCACCACCCGGAATTGAGGGAGACAGATGACCGACACCACCGCACTGCCCGTTCGACCCGCGAGCTTCGACGAGCTCACGGCGCTGATCGGCAAGGAGCTGGGCCCCACCGACTGGCACGACGTCACCCAGGAACGCGTCAACGCCTTCGCCGACGCGACCGGCGACCACCAGTGGATTCACATCGATCCCGAGCGCGCCGCCGCCAGCCCGCTCGGCAGCACCATCGCGCACGGGTTGTACAGCCTGTCCCTCGGACCGGCACTGTCGGCGACCCTGCTGCGGTTCGACGGTTTCGCCCACAGCCTGAACTACGGCTACAACAAGGTCCGTTTCCCCGCGCCGGTGCCGGTGGGTTCACGCATCCGGATGCGCGCCACCGTGCAGTCCGCGGAACAGGTCGGGGGCGGCATCCAGGTGACGATGAGCCAGGTCGTCGAGCGCGAGGGCTCCGACAAGCCGGTGGTCGTGTCCGAGTCCGTCGCCCGCGTCGTCGAGGCCGGATAATCCTGCTACCGCGTCGGAGGTTGACGACATGGCAAATGTGATCGATCCGGTGTCCCGCCACGCGGACGCCACTCCCGGCAACATCGCACTACGGGGCGCGGACAGCACCCTGACCTACGGACAGTTGCGCGACGCGAGCACCCGGTATGCGGGCGCACTCACCCGAGCGGGCCTGTCCCCCGGCAGCAGAGTCCTCCTGGCCGCACCCTCCGTGCCCGAATTCGTGGTGGCGTATCTGGGAATTCAGGCGGCGGGGTGCGTCGTGGTCCCGGTGAACACGATGTCCACCCGGCCCGAGACCGAGTACGTCCTCGCCGACGCCGGCGCCGCGCTCGCCATCGTGTGGCACGAACTCGGGCCCGCGATCGGCGACGCCGCGTCGGCGTTGGACATCCCCGCCTGGACGCTCGCACCCGACGCCGCCACACCGGGCGTCGAGCCGGTTCCCGTCGTCGAGCGGAGCCGCGACGACACCGCCGCCATCCTCTACACGTCGGGCACCACCGGGCGGCCGAAGGGCGCGGAGTTGACGGTCGGGAACCTGTTGTCCGGCGGTGAGATCGGCGCCGAATGCAGTCGCGGTTCCGGCGACGACCGGACGGGCACCGGGCTTCCCCTGTTCCACGTCTTCGGCCAGGCCTCGGTCATGCTAGCGACGTTCACGGGCGGCGGGTCGTTGTCGCTGCTGGCGCGGTTCGACCCGGCCGCGATGCTCGCCCTCCTGCGACGCGACCGGCTCACGATCATGGCCGGGGTGCCGACGATGTGGAACGCGATGCTCCACGCCGCGGACGGCGCCGACTCGCAGGACTTCACGCAACTCCGCATCGCCATCTCCGGGGGCGCGTCGCTGCCGGGTGAAGTGGCCCGCGAATTCGAGTCCCGCTTCGGGTGCACGATCCTCGAGGGATACGGGCTCACCGAGACCACCGCGTTCGGCACGTTCAACGACATCGACCGCGGCGGAAAGATCGGCTACACCGGACGCGCGGTGCCCCGGCTGGAGGTCGCGGTGCGGGACCACGACGACACCGCCTGCCCTCCCGGCACCGTCGGCGAGGTGTTCGTGAAGGGGGCGACCGTGATGAAGGGCTACTGGAACCGGCCGTCCGACACGGCGGCCGTCCTGGACTCGGACGGCTGGCTGCGCACGGGGGATCTGGGCGAGATCGATGCGGACGGGGATCTGCGCATCGTCGACCGGGTGAAGGACCTCATCATCCGCGGCGGCTACAACGTGTACCCGAGCGAAGTCGAGGAGGTGCTGTACACACACCCCGACATCCTCGAGGCCGCCGTCGTGGGTGTTCCCGACGATCACTACGGCGAGGAGGTGGCCGCGGTCGTGGCCACCGTCCCCGGTTCCGGCCTGGACGGCGGCGAACTGACCAGCTGGGCGCGAGAGCGACTGTCCGCATACAAGATTCCCCGGATCGTCGCGATCGTCGATTCCCTCCCGAAGGGGTCGACCGGAAAGATCCTCAAGCGGTCGATCGACCGGACCGCACTGAAGAACGACGCACTGACCGCAGAAGTACCCGAAAGGTGAACACCGTGACATCCGTGAACAGGCAGGTCCGACTGGCGAAGCGCCCGGTCGGCCGTCCCGACGACTCCACCTGGGAGATCACATCGGAACCGATTCCCGAACCCGCGGACGGCGAATTCACCGTGAAGGTGGACTACGTGTCGCTCGACCCCGCGATGCGCGGGTGGCTGGACGACGTGAAGTCGTACGTGCCGCCGGTGGCGATCGGTGAGGTGATGCGCACCCACGCCGTCGGCCGGGTGGTGGCGTCGAAGAACGCGAAGTTCCCGGAGGGACAGCTCGTCTCCGGGCAGTTCGGTGTGCAGGAGTTCGCGCTCTCCGACGGCCGCGGCGCTCTCGCCGTCGACGAGTCGCTCGCCCCGGCACCGACGTGGCTGGGCGCGCTCGGTTTCCCCGGCATGACCGCCTATTTCGGCCTCACCGATGTCGGCAAGCTGGAGAAGGGCGACACCGTGCTCATCTCGGGGGCGGCCGGAGCGGTCGGGAGTATCGCCGGGCAGATCGCCAAGCTGAAGGGCGCCACCGTGATCGGCATCGCCGGCGGCCCGGAGAAGTGTGCGTGGCTGACCGAGGATCTGGGTTTCGACGCGGCGATCGACTACAAATCCGAATCGGTCGGGAAGGCGCTGCGCGCCGCGGCCCCGGACGGAATCGACATCTATTTCGACAACGTCGGCGGCGAGATCCTCGACGCCGCACTGGCCCGGCTCCGCAAGAACGCCCGGGTCGCGCTGTGCGGTGCGATCTCCGGATACAACGCCACCGACCCGCAGCCCGGCCCGTCCCGATACCTGTCGCTGCTGGTCAACCGGGCGTCGATGACCGGGTTCATCGTGTTCGACTACCTCGACCGGTTCCCCGAGGGCATGGAGGCGATGTCGGAGTGGATCCGCGCCGGGGAGATCGTGACCCGCGAGCAGGTCGAGACCGGCGGCGTCGAGGCCTTCGGCCGCACACTCAATCTGC
>NZ_JBFUGT010000411.1:0-4894 GCF_056402775.1 Rhodococcus sp. P3_B8 | reverse complement strand
GCGGTGGACCGCCGCGGCATCGCCTCCTCGCAGGAGATCGAATGCCTCACCCCGGAGCTCCGCAGCAGCCTCGCGAATCTCGGGCAGTTCGATCCGGGGACGGGCGACCAGGTCGACAAGGTCACCGCGCTGGGCCGCGACGCCACCATCGCGTGCACCGACTACCTGCAGCCACAGGAACTCGCGTTCGACAGCACCCACGCCGCCGACGACATCGAAGAACTGCGCCGCACCTGGGACGTCGATGCACTCGGGATCCTCGCCACCGGCAACGGCAGTGCCGTCGCGCTCAGCTACGCCGCCAAGTACCCCGATCGAGTCGGCCGACTCGTCCTCGACTCCCCCGCCGTCACCACGGTGGATGCCGCAACCGCCACCGAACAGCAGGTCGCGGGTCAGGAGGCGGCGTTCGACTCGTTCGCCCGCCAGTGCACCGCCCTGAACTGCTCCCTCGGCGCCGATCCCCGCGCCGCGATGACCGACGCCGTCACCCGCGCCGCGAACGGCCAGATCCCGCGGGTCTCCGCGAACGCCCTCCTCACCGCGGTGTCCGGGTCGCTCGCCGCAGCGGGCGGCGACCAGCAGGGTCGCGTCCGCGCCCTGTCCGATGCGGTGTCCACCGCCCTCGCCGGAAACACGGCGCCGATCCTGGCGGCGATCGCGCAGGCCGAGGCGGCCTACGAGGGCGACGGCCAGTTCATCACCCGCTGCACCGACGGCCAGCAGTGGCCCGCACCCGACCGCGTTCGCGAACTGCAGAAGCTGTGGGGCGAGCGGTTCCCGCTGTTCGGACCGAACGCCGCCGTCGGACTGCTGGCGTGCACCTCCTGGCCCGCGACCGCGCCGCCCGCCCTGCCCGGCGAGCTGACACTCCCGGTCCTGGTGCTGAGCGGCACCGCCGACCCGGTCGTCGGGAACGCCGGGGTGGGAACGGTGACCGGGGCCGTGTCAAGCGCAGGCGCCGCGACGGCAACCCTGACGTGGCACGGCAGCGGCCACCCCGCCACCCATTCGGACTGCGCGCAGAAGTCGATCGCCACCTACGTCGCGGACGGCGTGCTGCCCCCGGACGGCAGCGCCTGCCCTGCCTAGCCGACGTGTTCCGCCCGACACCCACAGGGGGTGCGTGACCGCACGTCAGAGCTTCTCGGTGTACCGTGCCGTGGTGTTCCTTCGACAACTCGAACCGCGCACCGGGCGGACTGCCAACGAGGTAATCAACTTCGCGCTGTGGCCGATCGCCGTCATGACAGTGCTGCATCGAGTGGTCGTCAAGGCGGTCAACGGGTACATCACCGACGACTTCCGACCGGTCTACAACGCGGCGCTGGCCTTCCTCAACGGCCGCCCCGTCTACGCCGCCAACTTCAACTGGGTCGATCCGCATTACCTGTATCCGCCGTCCGGCACCCTGCTGATGGCGCCGATCGCGGTGATCGACCCCGAGAAGTCCCGGTGGTTGTTCATCATCGCCAACGCGATCGCCATCGTGATCGCGTTGTACCTGCTCCTGCGGCTGTTCGGTCTGGGATTGAACTCCATCGCGGCCCCGATCCTGCTGCTCGCCACGTTCTCCTCCGAGACCGTCACCAACACCCTCGTCTTCACCAACATCAACGGTCTGGTCCTGCTCGGCGAGATCGCATTCCTCGTGTTGCTGATGAAGCGCAAGGACATGTGGTCCGGTGTCGCCATCGGGCTGACGTTCGCGGTCAAACCGATCCTCGCCCCACTCCTGCTGCTGCCTCTGGTGCGCGGACAGTGGAAGGTGTTCGTCACCGCGATCGGCATTCCCCTGATCCTCACCGCCGTGGCGTGGCCGCTGTCCGCGGACCCGATGGACTTCGTGCGCCACACGGTGCCGTACCTGATGGAGTCGCGCGACTACTTCAACAGCGCGATCGTCGGCAACGGCAAGTACTACGGCCTCCCCACCGCCCTGATCTGGGCCCTGCGCGGTGTCTTCACCGCCATCGTGCTCAGTTCCCTGTGGCTGCTCTACCGCTACTACCGCCACGACGAGCTGTTCTTTGTCGTCACCACGTCCGGGGTTCTGCTGACGGCGTCGTGGCTGCTCGGCTCGCTGGGCCAGATGTACTACTCGATGATGCTGTTCCCGCTCCTGATGTCCGTGGTGCTGAAGAATTCGGTGATGCGGAACTGGCCGGCGTGGCTGGCCGTGTACGGGTTCATGAGTTACGACAGCTGGCTGTCGAGCCGGTTCATCGAGGCCGGCCGGACCGCCGAGTACATGAAGACCACGCTGGGATGGAGCCTGATGCTCCTCGTCGTCTTCGGTGTGCTGACCGTCCGCTACGTCACCGCGCGGCGCGAGGGGCGACTCGACCGCGGCATCGACCCGGCGTTCCTCCTCGAACCGCACGAGAAGGCTTCCGGCACCCCGCCGCGGGAACCGGAACCGGACGAGCAGCCGCAGGTCGAGTCGGCCACCGCCAAGACGTAGGCCCCCGTCCCGCGCGGGCGTCGCGGCCGGAATCGGCGAAACGTATTAGCGTGGAGCCATGAGTTCGCAGCAGCAGGATCCCACGCAATCCGCCCCGAAGGTTGCTCTCTCCGACAGCGAGTGGCGCGAGAAACTGACTCCCGAGGAGTACGCCGTGCTGCGCCAGGCCGGTACCGAACGCCCCTTCGTCGGCGAGTACACCGACACGAAGACCGAAGGCGTCTACCACTGCCGGGCCTGTGGCGCCGAGCTGTTCCGCAGCACGGAGAAGTTCGAATCGCACTGCGGGTGGCCGTCGTTCTTCGATCCGGCCGACTCGGACGCCGTCATCCTCCGCGAGGACACGTCGCTGGGGATGCGCCGCGTCGAGGTGGTGTGCGGGACGTGCCACAGCCACCTGGGCCACGTCTTCGAGGGCGAGGGCTACCCCACCCCCACCGATCAGCGGTACTGCATCAATTCGATCTCGCTGACCCTGGAACCGACCGGCGAATGATCGTCGGTGGATCGAACGCCCGGATAGGCGGAAGCGCACCCTCGTAGCGTTCGATCTCGACGAGCACGTGCTGGCCCGTGCAGCCGTGGGCCAGTGACGACGTGCCCACGTCCGGGGTCAGCACGTTGGGGTTCCCRTGCACGCAGAGGGAATCCGGGTCGGTCGCGTCGAGCGGGTCGTACCAGGCTCCCGTCGACAGCTGGACCACACCGCGCCGGACGCCCTCGTCCACCACCACACCGGCGAGGCAGGCGCCGCGGTCGTTGAACACGCGGACGACGTCGCCGGCGGTGAGTCCGCGGTCGGCGGCGTCGTCCGGATGAATTCGGAGCGGTTCGCGGCCCCGGATCTTCGATTTCTGGCTGGTGCCGCCGTGGTCGAGTTGGCTGTGCAGGCGGGTGCGCGGCTGGTTGGCGATCAGGTGCAGCGGGAACTGCCGTGCCCGCCGGCCGCCCAGCCATTCCTCGGGCTCGTACCAGCGGGGGTGTCCGGCACAGTCGTCGTAGCCGAATCCGTCGATGTCGGCGGAGAAGATCTCGATCCGCCCGCTCGGGGTGGCGAGGGGGAATTTCACCGGATCGGTCCGGAAGTCGCCGAACAGGATCAGGTCGTCCTCGGTCCGCATCCGCACGTGGCCCTGCGTCCAGAAGTCGTCGAAACTCGGGGCGGGACCGCCGTCCGCGCGGACGAAGTCTCGCCACTGCCCGTACAGGTGCTCGAGCCACTGCTCGGACGAGCGGCCCTCGGTGAACTTCTCCCCGACACCCAGTTTCCGGGCGACGGCGGCGAACGTGTCGTAGTCGTCCCGCGCGTCGGCGTAGGGCCCGACGGCGGCGTGCATGGCGACGAGCAGCGGGTCGTTGCGGGTGCAGCTGAGGTCGGCCCGCTCGAGCGACGTGGTGGATGGGACGACGATGTCCGCGTGCCGGGCCATCGGCGTCCAGTAGGGGTCGTGGACGACGATCGTGTCGGGCCGGGCCAGCGCCCGGCGCAGACGGGGAATGTCCTGATGGTGGTGGAACGGGTTGCCGCCCGCCCAGTACAGCATCTTGATGTCCGGGTACGTCAGCCGCTGACCGTCGTAGTCGAACGGTGCGCCCGGGTTCAGGAGCATGTCCGAGATCGCGGCCACGGGGATGAAGTCGCGGACGGGGTTCAGCCCCTGGGGAAGCGTGGGCAGCGGGTACGGGACGGGGGCCAGCCCGGGTTCGTTCATGGAACCGTAGCCGTGGCCGAAACCGCCACCGGGTAGGCCGATCTGGCCCAGCATCGCGGCGAGAGTGACCCCCATCCACGGGGCCTGCTCACCGTGCCGCACCCTCTGCAGCGACCAGGTGACGGTCACCATCGTCCTGCCCGCCGCCATCCGCCGGGCGACGGCGACGAGGTCCGCTGCGGCGATACCCGAGATCTGCTCGGCCCACGCGGGCGACTTCGGGACGCCGTCGGAGCGGCCGAGGAGGTAGTCCTCGAAGCGGTCGTAGCCGACGCAGTGGCTGCCCAGGAATGCCGTGTCGTGCAGGTCTTCCGTCGCGAGGACGTATGCCAGGGCGAGCATGATCGCGACATCGGTGCCGGGCACCGGGGCGTGTCGTTCGGCGGCGCCGTGCACGTCGTCGTGCAGCGGACTGAACGACACGATGGATCCGCCGCGGCGCCGGAGGGCGTCGAGTGCGTCGCGGGTGGGGTGGTCGCTGGTCCCGCCGTGATTGACGCCGGTGTTCTTGAGGGGGACGCCGCCGAAGCACACCATGAGATCGGTGTGCTCGGCGATGATCTTCCAGGACGTGGAGCGGGCGAACATCTTCCAGTGTGTGCCCACCACCCGGGGCATGATGACGCCCGTCGCGCCGAGCGAGTAGCTGTGCACCGATCGGGTGTAGCCACCGAGCATGTTCAGGAACCGGTGGACCTGGCTCTGGGCGTGATGGAAC
>NZ_JBFUGT010000410.1:0-4972 GCF_056402775.1 Rhodococcus sp. P3_B8 | reverse complement strand
GCGGGAACACCGATGGGCAGCGGCACCCCGAGCCCGTCGCGCAGGCGCGCCGCATCCTCGATGGCCGTCCACCATTCGCGACCGGCGAAGGAGACGGCGAGCGCCCGCCTCGCGCGGACGAGTTCGTCGAGCCAGGGGATGGGATCGCTGGTCGACCGTGCGGCGACCTCCTCGGAGGTGAGCGGACCCAGGAGGCGCAGCAGGTCGGCGACGCCCTCGAGATCCTTCGCCTTGCGGTCGGGAAGCAGACGTTGGAGTTCGAGTTCGGCGTGGGCGATGACGTCGGCGTCGAGCAGTTCGCGCAGTTCCACCCTGCCGAGCAGTTCAGCCAGCAGCGTCGAATCCAGGGACAGGGCCGCCGCCCGGCGTTCGGCGAGCGGGCTGTCGCCCTCGTACATGAACTCGCCGACGTAGTTGAACAGCAGCGCGCCGGCGAACGGTGACGGCGACTGCGTCTCCACCTCGACGATGCGGATCTGGCGACGCGCCAGCCGGCGGAGCAGGTCCTTCAGGGCCGGTAGGTCGTACACGTCCTGCAGGCACTCGCGGACGGTCTCGAGCAGAATAGGGAACGTCGGATACTTGCGCGCCACGTCGAGAAGCTGGGCGGACCGCTGCCGCTGCTGCCAGAGCGGTGCACGCTTTCCCGGTGTGCGGCGCGGCAGCAGCAGCGCCCGGGCCGCGCACTCACGGAACCGGGACGCGAACAGCGCCGACCCGCCGACCTGTTCGGTGACGATGTCCTCGATCTCGTCGGTGTCGAAGGCGAAGAGGTCGGCGCCCGGCGGGGTGTCCTCGGTGTCGGGAAGACGCACGATGATGCCGTCATCGGACGCCGTCGCGTTCGAGTCGAGGCCGTACCGCTCGCTCAGCCGCGCACTCACGGCCAGCGCCCACGGTGCGTGAACGCGCTGGCCGTACGGCGAGTGCAGGATCAGGCGCCAGTCGCCGAGCTCGTCACGGAATCGTTCGACCACCAGGGTGCGGTCGGTGGGGACCTGCCCGGTGGCGGTCTTCTGCTCGGCGACGAGCTGAACGAGATTGTTCGTGGCGTTGTCGTCGAGCCCGCCGGTGCGGCAGCGTTCCTGCACCTCGGTCTCGTGCCCGAGTGAGATCTCCCGCAGGAATTGTCCCAGCGCCTCGCCCAGTTCCGCCGGCCTGCCGAGACCGTCGCCGTGCCAGAACGGCAGCCGTCCCGGCTGCCCGTACGCGGGGCTGACCAGCACCCGGTCGAACGTGATCTCCTCGATCCGCCAGCTGGTGGCCCCGAGTGCGAAGACGTCGCCGACCCGCGATTCGTACACCATCTCCTCGTCGAGTTCGCCGACGCGAGATGCCTTCTCACCGACCATGTAGACCGTGAACAGACCGCGGTCGGGGATGGCGCCGCCGGACGTGACCGCCAGCCGCTGCGCGCCGGGGCGTCCCGTGAGTGTGTTGGCCTCGCGGTCCCAGACGAGGCGGGGCCTGAGCTCGGCGAACTCGTCGGACGGGTAGAGGCCCGCGAGAAGGTCGAGGGTGGACTCGTACGCCGAGCGCGGCAGCGTCGCGAAGGAACCGCTGCGCCGGACCGTCTCGAACCAGTCGTCCACGTCGAGCGGTTCGAGTGCGGTGGCCGCCACCGTGTGCTGGGCGAGGATGTCGAGGGGGTTGGCGGGGATGGCGAGCGCCTCGATCTTCCCGGTGACCATGCGCTCGACGGTGACGGCACAGTGCACGAGGTCGGTGCGGTGCTTCGGGAACACGACACCCCGGGAGATCTCCCCGACCTGGTGTCCGGCGCGGCCGACCCGTTGCAGGCCGTTCGCCACCGACGGTGGTGCCTCGACCTGGATCACCAGATCGACCGCGCCCATGTCGATTCCGAGTTCGAGGCTGCTCGTCGCGACCACGCACCGCAGCCGCCCCGACTTCAGGTCGTCCTCGATGAGGGCCCGCTGGTCCTTGCTGACCGACCCGTGGTGGGCGCGCGCGAGCAGGGGGTCCGCGCCGAAATTGACCTCGGACGGCGTGCCGATCTGCGAGGCCGGTTTGGAGTTCTTGTCGACGGCGGTCCCGGCGCGTTCGGCGTAGATCTCGTTGAGCCGCGCGGTCAGGCGCTCGGCGAGCCGCCGGGAGTTGGCGAACACGATGGACGACCGGTGCGCGAGGACGAGGTCGACGATCTGTTCCTCGACGTGCGGCCAGATCGMCCCCGCCTGCGGGGTCGCCGACGCGGAACCCTCGGCGGGTTCGGCGAGGCCGAGTTCGGTCATGTCCTCGACCGGCACCTGCACGGTGAGGTCGAACGTCTTCGGCGACGGCGGTGCGACGATCCGGATGGGCGCCGAACCGGACAGGAACCGGCCGACCTCCTCGTGCGGGCGCACCGTCGCAGACAGCCCGATGCGCTGCGCCGGGGTGGCGAGAAGCTGGTCGAGGCGTTCGAGCGACAGGGCCAGGTGGGCGCCGCGCTTGGTGCCCGCCACCGCGTGCACCTCGTCGACAATGACCGTGTCGACCTGGGTCAGCGTCTCACGCGCGGCGGACGTGAGCATGAGGAACAGCGACTCGGGGGTGGTGATGAGGATGTCGGGCGGATTCTTGATCAGAGCGCGCCGGTCACCTGCCGGTGTGTCGCCGGAGCGGACCCCCACCGAGATCTCCGGCGGCGAGAGCCCGAGCCGCTTGGCCGTCTGCGTGATCCCGACGAGCGGGGCGCGCAGGTTGCGTTCGACGTCGACACCCAGGGCCTTGAGCGGGGAAATGTAGAGGACCCTGGTCTTGCGGTCCTTTCCGTCGGTGGCGGCGAGTTGGTCGAGGGACCACAGGAACGCGGACAGCGTCTTGCCCGAACCGGTCGGGGCCACGACGAGCGTGTGCGCGCGGCTGGCGATCGACTCCCACGCACCGAGCTGCGCGGCCGTCGGCGCCGGGAAGGCGCCGTCGAACCACTCGCGGGTGGCAGCGGAAAACCTGCCCAGGACGTCGGTCACCGTTCCATAGTGCACCGAGGGTACGACAGGCAGTGGGAACATACCGTCCGGTCTCTGGAATCCGTCCGGTCTGGGATGTTCACCCCCGACGTGGCACGGGCGCTGCGTCGGGACTCGCGTCGTTTCTGCTCTCGGTCGGCGCCGGAATGCCGACGACGGTCCCCTCGATGCTCAGTGGTGAGATTCCGCGGAGGCACTGTCCGGCACGCGGCGCGCGGCCGTACTCGCCGACAAGGCCGTGCAATCGACGGGCGAGCTCATGCAAGGAACTTCGCGTTCTCCGTCGGATCGTCGCACGAACGCGGGCAGACGACTACAGGCTCCCGCGCAAGCGCCTCGTCGGCACTGCGATCCGCTTCGTGCGCCTCGATCGGCGAACTTGTCGGTGGGGCGCAGTATTATTCGCACATGAGTTCGACCGGGGGGTTGGCGGCAGATCAGGTGATGGAACACCTGACTGCGTTGGACGATGCCGTGTCAGGCCTGCTCGACGCAGACCTCAATGCTGTGTCGGATGCTGATGTGGTGCTGATCATGCAGCAGCTCGAGAAGTCCCTCCGCCGCGCCGGTGCAGTCTCGCTGCGGCTGATCGTCGAGAGTGCCGAACGCTCGTTACCCGCGACGCTCGGTTGCAACTCACTGAACAAGCTCCTGGTCGAGGTGCTGCGCGTGTCGGCGGCAGACGCGTCGGCACGGGTAGCGGCCGCCCGCCACCTCGGTCTGTTTCATACAACTTCGGGCGAGCAGATGGAGGCAGCGCTGCCGGAAACCGCATCCGCGCAACGGGATGGCGACATCGGTGCCGACCATGCACGCGTAATCCGGAAAATCATGCGAAAGATCCCGCATGCGGTCACCAACGCCGACGTCGCATTGGCTGAGTCGATCCTGGCGCAGTGTGCGAGAGGAGGTACGCCCGAAGATGTCGAGAGTGCCGGCCACCGCCTCCTCGCTCATCTCGATCCCGACGGAAACCTGGGTGACGATCGTGATCGCTCTCGGCGGCGCGGTGTTTCGTTGGGCCGTCAAGATTCCGAACTGATGTCGAAGATCTCCGGTGAGCTCGACCCCACAGCGCGCGCTCTGCTCGACCCGGTTCTCGCGAAATGGGCTCGCCCCGGCATGAACAACCCGGACGACCCGGAGTCACCGTCCGGCGACGCCGAGAATCCGTCGATCGACCGTGAAGCACTGGTAGCGGCAGCAGCGCGTGACACTCGCACTGCTGCTCAGAGAAACCATGACGCCCTCAGCGCGATATTCCGGGTCATGCTGGAATCCGGGATCTTGGGCCGGCATCGGGGTCTGCCCGTCACGGTGATCATCACAATGACCCTCGACCAACTCGAGAAGGCGGCGGGCGGCGTGACCACCACGGCCACCGGCGGACTCCTTCCCCTCGACGACGCGCTGAAGCTCGCCGAGCGCGCCCACCCGGTGCTCGTTCTGTTCGACCACGACGGCCGGCCCCTGCATCTGGGACGGCGCCGACGAGTGGCAAGCGCGGATCAACGCCTCGCTCTCATCGCCGCCGAAGGCGGGTGCACACGACCTGGTTGCGCGGCCCCGGCCAGCATGTGCGCGGTGCACCACGTGCAGGAGTGGCGCAACGGCGGATACACCGACATCGACTCACTGACGCTCGCGTGCGATGCCTGCCACGCCCAGGTCCACGACGGGCCTACAGGCTGGGCGACCACCAGCGCGCCAGCCGGTGACACGTATGGGGGGCGCACCGAATGGATTCCACCACCGCACATCGACCCGGACAGAAACCCACGAATCAATCACCGACATCACGCCGGTGAGCTGATCGCTCGCGCTCGCCGGAAAGCCCGTGACCGGGCACGAGCCGTGGGCGGAGTGCCCTCACCGTGCGCCGCCCCTCACACTGTCGTGAGTTCCGCTGTCGCCGGAGCGAACGACGGCGACGGCAACTCGACGGTGGCGGGCTCGTGCTCGGAGACCACCACGTAGGCGCCCACAGCGAGTAGCGC
>NZ_JBFUGT010000409.1:0-5036 GCF_056402775.1 Rhodococcus sp. P3_B8 | reverse complement strand
GTACAAGCTCACCGTCGGCAACTCCGACTTCTACCTCGATCTGCTGTTCTTTCACCTGGGCCTGCGCCGCTTCGTCGTCTTCGAGCTGAAAATCGGCCACGCCGAGCCCGAACACATCGGCAAGCTCAACTTCTACGTCAACGCCGTCGATGACCTGCTCCGCAAACCCGAGCACGGCGACGGCACCACCATCGGCATCCTCCTCGCCGCCGACCGGGACGACATCGTCGTCGAATACGCGCTTCGCGGTCTGGATTCGCCGCTCGCCGTCAGCACCTACACCACACACCGGTCCCTGCCCGCCGACGTCCGGCCCGCCCTGCCGACAGCCGCGGACCTCGCCGACGCCATCCGGGACGTCCGACACCCAAACAACCCCCAAACCCCCCTCCCCGGACCGGAACCCGACAGCTGAGCTCGCCCACGCGATAACCATGCCCCCGATATCGACCTGCACCACATTCCGAGCCACCCTTGAGGATTCACCCGTCCGGATCGGCGTCGAAGACACGGGTCAGGAAGCGGGCGATGACGAATCGGCGGCGCACCAGGACGATGTTCTAGCCGTGATGGTGGGCGAACCGGTTGAGGCTGTCGGTGATACTCGCCCGCACCGCCTGCGGGGACCGCGCCACCGGGCTCACCGGTCGGCCGTCTTCGCCGACCGAGCCGTCCGGGCCGTCCGATCGGATCCAGTCTTGCTGGTGGAGTCGGCGACCTGCTGGGCGGATGCGGGCGCCCTGGCATCGGTGTCACTGCCGCTCGCAGTGGCGGTGGACTGCCCGAGGGCGGTCGCGAGCGACCGCATCAGCGCGTCCCGCGCCTGCGACGACTCGGTCACCGCCTTCATCAGGGCTGCAACGTCCAACCGCTCGGCATCCGACGCGGCCACCGTAGCGAGGGTGGCGGTGGTACTGGTTCTGCGGACCAGGTCCGCGACCGCCAGCATGGTGGCCGGCACCCCCGCCTGCGCGATCAGCACCTCGAGGAAACCCTGCCCGTCCAGCGCCCGGTGACCGTAATCGAAGGCATATGGGGTCAGCACCGCCACCACCTCCTCCACCGTGACCAGCCCTCGGGTGAGGGCGTCGCGGACCACCGACGCCAGATGCCCGGCATCGGTCCCGGCGGCGGCCAGATCAGCGATGGTGCGGACCGGGGTGGTCACCGGCAGCCCGTCGACGAGCTGCCAATCCTCCCGCGACAGCACACCCCGATGCACTCTCACGGCGGGCAGCGACAGCCGGATCCGCCGGGTCGCGGTCAGCTCCACCACATCGGCATCCAGATCCCCCAGCCCAAGCAGGCCGGCGGCGGTGCGATGCGAGAGCACCCCGGTCGGGAGCGGCTGATCCAGCCGCTCCCACACCACCATATCCGGGTCCAGCGCCAGCCACGCCACCCGCTCATCAAGATGAACATCCTCCGGCATCCGCGCCAGACGGTACAGCCCATGATGCAGCCGCTCGAGCACCCCCGAATCGACCATCCGCTTGAGCTGCTGCACCGACACCGACGTCACCGCCCGCGCCTGCCGGCTGGTCACCACACCCCCCTGCTCAGCAGCCAGCGCCACCACCTGCGCAGCACGACTATCCGACCTCATGCCACATGAATACACATTTTCGGCAATATTCATGGCAGGAAATGTAACTATCGTGCCAGGTAGTTGGTCGGCGACGATGCCGACCCACGGATGCCCCGCATCGCATCGATGCGGGGCATTCGCCTTCAGCAGGGCAGCGGAGGCTGCTGTCGGTTACCCGCGGGAGAGTCCGGGCTGGATCTGGATCTGCCCGGGGTTGGCCTTGGTCTTGCCGACCGTCCATTCGCCGTCCGCACCACACACCAAGGCACCATTGCGGTCACCGGGCTTGCCGTACGTCACCGTCTCATTTCCGTTCGAGTCCGTATTCACGATCGGGCACGGACCACCGGTAGGACCGTTCGGGCCGATCGGCTCGGCCTGAGCGACGGACGCCGCCCCGGCCGCACTCAGGACCGTAAAGACAGTGAAGGCGATGGCGGTAAAGGTTCGGCGGGCGTTGATCATTCATTCGCTCCTGAGGATGCCGGGGAAGTGCGTCGGTGACGGATACAACTCTGCCCACTCCAGCGCCCGAACTGAAGCAACCCCAGGGGGCTCGATCGCCCACCCCGGGAGTGGACGTGCCCCACCCCAACAGAGGCCGAACCTCGACGTATTCACCGACCGGGAACACCGACCCATGCCCAGCGCGGTCGACTCTCTGGCATTTGGCTTCACTGCGCCAGGCTCTGCCGTGCTCCGCATAGATTCGAAGGGAGGGTCCGTGCACTGGACCAGATTGAACACACTCACCAAGGTGCAACTCACCGGTCACCTAGCGGTCGGTGTCCGAACCCACTGAGCGGCAATTGCACTCGCCGCCGGACCACCCTGATATTGGTGATAGCGCGGGCCGGGCAAACCGGCGCACGACCGGCGGACTAGCCTGGTCGTCGCCCCGCTCAGCGCCGGAGTGCGGCCGCGGAGATGGGAAGTCCCGCCGCAAGGCGTCACAGACATCGGACGGGGTCCGGGTGGATGATGCCGCGCGGCGGCGATCGCACTGACCGCCTGGTGGAACCGCATCCCGTCGAGAGGGAACAGGATCTGTTGGTGCTTATCTGGGGACTGGATGGGGGCCAGACGCCTCTTCCCGTATTCGGCCGAGGGCGGCTTTCCGTGCACCCGTAACGTGGTTCCGTGCAGCTCGTCGTGCTGCTGCTGGGTCGCCGGCCAGGAGCGCATCGAGAATCCGTTGATGGTCCGCGCGGGAGCGTTCCAGACGCCCGGGGACTTGGAGCGTCGTCTCCATACCGCGGGAGAGTATCTCGTGCAGGACTCCCTGAGTGCGGGCGAGGAAGCGATTCCCGGCCGCTTCGACGATGCGCATGTGGAAGGCCGCGTCGAGTGCCTGGAGGTGGCGCCAATCGATCTTCGGCTCGAGGCTGGCAGCGTTGAGAGCCTCGTACGCTTCGGACACTTTTTCGAGTCTGGCTTTGTCACCGTTGCGCGCGGCCCAGGCAGCGGCGGGTAACTCCAGCACTTCGCGCATGTCGAAGAGTTCTTCGATGTCGACTTCTTCGGCGTAGAGGGCCTCGCGCAGGTTGCGGGTGGTCTCCGGGTCTGCGACGTACACCCCGGACCCGTGCCGGACGTCCACTCTGCCCTGCGCCTTCAGGGAGCGAAGAGCCTCTCGGAGTGAGGGCCGACTGGCTCCGAGCATGGCTGCCAACTCGCGCTCCGGAGGTAGTCGGTCGCCCGGGCGAAGTTGGTCCTTCGCGATCACATCGAGAATGCGTCTCGCTATGAGGTCGGAGACGCGTCCCCGCTGAAGCGACTCCCACATTTCATCGGCTGCCATGGAGATCTCCTTCCCGACAATTTGGTAAGACCACTTTACCTCCTGGGCGAGAATTCTTCTTCATTGACTCTTGCGTCGCGCGTCACGCCATGCCAGACTCCCCAGAAGAGGTAAGACCTCTTGCCGAAATAGGAGGACATTATGAAAGACGCAACCCGAGCGCCGGACTTCCTCGCACACCACGACGGCGACGTCGTCGCAGTTGCAGTGCGCGATCTCGAACCCGGCGCTGCCGAGGGCGGCTACCTGCGCGGCCCAACATCGGTCAGCCTCGAATTGCTGGACCCAATCCCATTGGGGCACAAAGTTGCATTGGTTGATCTCGAATCCGGACAAGACGTCATCGAATACGGACTGCGCGTCGGTGTGACTACCGAAAAGATCACCCGCGGCTCATACGTCCATGTTCACAACATTAGGAGTGCACGGTGGCACAACAGCATCGCCTGACCGGATACCGCCGAGAGAACGGCACCGTCGGCATCCGCAACTACACGGTGATTCTGCCGCTGGACGACCTGTCCAATGCAGCCGCCGAAGCGGTCGCCAAGGTGGTGCCCGGAACGCTCGCTCTGCCGCATGCATACGGCCGCCTTCAGTTCGGGCCTGACCTGGACCTGACCTTCCGTACCCTGATCGGGACCGGTTGCAACGCCAACGTGGCCTCGGTCGTGGTCATCGGCATCGAGCCGAACTGGACCGACCGGGTAGTTCAAGGAATTGCCAAGACCGGCAAAAAGGTTCAGGGATTTTCGATCGAACGCCACGGGGATCTCGAGACGATCGCGAAGGCCTCACGGGTGGCCGCCCAGTTCCTTCAGGACGATTCCGAGAAGCATCGCGAGCCGGTGGAACGCAGTGAGATCGTTCTGTCGGTCAAGTGCGGCGAATCCGATACCACCAGTGGGTTGGGATCGTGCCCGACCACTTCCGAAGCGGTGGACCGCTGGGTGGACGCCGGCGGCACGGTCTTCTTCGGTGAAACCACGGAGTTGACCGGAGGCGAGCACCTGATCGCCGAACGGTGCGTCAATGACACTGTGCGCGAGAAGTTTCAGTTCATCTACGACGACTACATCGCGATGGTCGAGCGGACCGGGGCGAACCTTCTCGGATCCCAGCCCACCCAGGGCAACATCCGAGGCGGATTGTCGACGATCGAGGAGAAGGCGATGGGCAACATCGCCAAGACAGGCACGAAACCGGTGGTGGGTGCGTTAGCGGCGGCGGAGGCACCGACCTCGGGCCCGGGGCTGTACTTCATGGACACTTCGTCTGCGGCCGCGGAATGCATCACGCTGATGGCCGCCGCAGGAGCTGTCGTGCACCTGTTCCCCACCGGGCAGGGCAACATCATCGGCAACCCGATCGAACCGGTGATCAAGCTGACCGCGAATCCGACCACCGCCGAGACCATGAGTGAACACATGGATCTCGACTGCTCGGGTCTGCTCCGCCGCGAGTACGACCTCGCGGCGGCCGGTGACCAGCTCATGGCGGTCATCGACCGGACCACCAATGGACGACTCACCTGCGCTGAGGCGCTGGGCCACCGCGAATTCGTGATGACCCGTCTGTACCCGAGCGCGTGACCCGGTGGCCGGGGGTGGGCAACGCCCTCCCCCGGCCTCTCAGAGTAAGGAATTC
>NZ_JBFUGT010000408.1:0-5047 GCF_056402775.1 Rhodococcus sp. P3_B8 | reverse complement strand
GGCGTAGAACGCATCGAGGTCGGCGTGCAGGATGGTCGCCTCGGCGCCACTCGAGATGCGCGGGCGCGGCGAATCGGACACGAACATATGTTCGCATCGACCACCGACAGTCCGGGAGCGTCTCGTCTCGTGCGACGAAGACGCGCGCCGACCGGCCTGGTCGATCGTCGACGGCCCCTACCGGCATCACCATGCGTCCGCCCAGGTCAGCGACGACGGCAACGGCGCGACCGTGTTCGTCTGGATCGCGGACATCCTGCCCGCGAGTCTCGCGGACTGGACCGCGCGGATGATGGAACTCGGCATCGACGCCGTCCGGCGGACGCTCGAGAGCGGCGACCGCGTCGTCGGCACCCGGTGAGACACCGACGGCCCGATCCGGTTCAGGAGGACTGAGCCGGATCGGGCCGCGCGGACGCTGATCTGTGCAGGTTTACGGCGAGGCGATTGCCGCGCTCATCACGCGGATGGCACTCACGAGACCGTCGATGAGGTCGCCGTCGCCGAACGAGGACACGGCGGCGGTGGCACCGAGCTGGGCGACCCGGTCGGTGACCCGGTTGGCCACGGCCCGGCCGCTGCGGATCTCGACCGTCCGCTGGTTGGGCGAGACCGCGATGAGCACGGACCGTTCCGCCTCGGGCGTCGTCGGGAACAGCGCGTCGGCGCCGGCTGCGGTGTCGGCGCCGAGGTCACCGATGTACGCGTTGAAGCGCACCTTCGTCTTGCGGGTGCCTTCGGTGAGGGCATCGTCGAGGCGGACGAGTTCGTCCGTCGTGAACGGCAGGTCGTCGGTGAACGGCTCACCGACACGGTGCACGCCCGAGATGCGACCACTGGAGGTCACGACGCTGCCGACAGGCAGATTGTCCGCGGATACCGCGGACGCGGGAATCAGGTCACCACTTGCCACTTGCCGAGCCTCCAATCAGGTCTGCCGAACCGGCGTGCGCGCCGTGGTGTCCGCCGTGATGACCGTGCGTGGTCACCTCGTCGACGGCGCTCCACAGCACCGGCGCGTGCGTCCATTCCTCACCGAGGTGGAACGCGGGCGGCACGGGGCCCGGCGTCTTCTTGCCGACGAACGACATCCCCGCGAAGAAGGCGGTGATCAACGCCGGAATTCCTACGAATATCAGCACTGTCTCGAGAATGCTCACAACGCAAACGGTAGCCCAGAACCGTGCGAGGGGAAGCGTCAGGGCCGAACTTCGCGAAGGGGACGCGCGGAACGCTCAGGCGGCACCTTCACCGAGGTAGGGCATCCACGACGGGTGCAGGTCCTTGGTGGACGCCAGGAGTCGCCAGTGCGGCCCCGACGGAGGCACCAGAGACGCCCGGAGCGTCCAGCCGAGTTCGCTCAGCAACTTGTCCGCTTTGCGGTGGTTGCAGGGTGCGCAGCAGGCCACGCAGTTCTCCCACGAATGCTCGCCGCCGCGACTGCGGGGAACCACGTGATCGACGGTCTCGGCCTTGGCGCCGCAATAGGCGCATCGGAACCGGTCCCGGTGCATGAGGGCTGCGCGGGTCATCGGAACGCGGGCGCGATACGGCACGCGCACATAGTTCCGGAGGCGGATCACGGACGGCACCTGCACGGCCCACTGCTCGGAGTGGACGACCGGGGCCTGGGGATCCTCGTGGACGGTATCGGCCTTACCGCAGGTCATCAACACCACGGCGCGGCGGGCAGGAAGGGCGGTGAGCGGCTCGTAGGTGACATTCAGAAGAAGCACCCGGCGCTTGATCCAGAGCGGAACCGCATTCTCGCCCGGGAAAGAAGGCTCTGCGCTGTGCGCGGAGCCTTCGGTGATCACTTGTAAAGCAAACGCCCCTGAAACCCCGGCACTCCGGGCATCAGTGGGCACGAGTTGTCGGTGCGCGCGGGCGCTGTGTCGATTCTTCATGCGACCTCCGGGAGATTGCCACCAAGTGCACCATGAATTGCCAGCTCGTGCACGTCCATTTCCGACAAAAATGCAGGACATTCGGTGAACAGACGGTGACGAAGACCGTTCGCGCCCGCACGTGCACAATGGAAGGCGCCATGACTGACGTGCAGCAGACCTTCTACGAGGCGGTGGGCGGAGCGGAGACGTTCCGCAAACTCACCGCGCGCTTCTACGAGGAAGTCGCCAAGGACGACATCGTGCGACCCCTCTACCCCGAGGAAGATCTGGGTCCGGCCGAGCGCCGGATGCGGATGTTCCTCGAGCAGTACTGGGGCGGACCGCACACCTATTCGGACGAGCGCGGCCACCCACGACTGCGGCTGCGTCACCAGCCGTTCAAGATCGGCCCGATCGAGCGGGACGCCTGGCTGCGGTGCATGCACACGGCCATCGCGTCGATCGACTCCGGCACCCTCGACGACGCCCACCGCAAGGCTCTCACCGAGTACATGGACATGGCCGCCGCGTCGATGGTGAACTCCGCCTTCTGAAACCGCCCCGCGCCGATTACGCCGGTCGAGTCGTGGTGCGGGCGATCGTTTGGCACGATGGGCGTTTGTGAGCACTCCCGCCGAAACGTCCGCCGACGACACGCAGCCGGCACCCTGGTGGTCCGACGCCGTCTTCTACCAGATCTATCCCCGCTCGTTCGCCGACGCGAACGGTGACGGTGTCGGCGACCTCCACGGAGTGCGGGACAAGCTGGGATACCTCGAACTGCTCGGTGTCGACGCCCTCTGGCTGAGCCCGGTCATGCGCTCCCCCATGGCCGATCACGGTTACGACGTGTCCGATCCCCGTGACATCGACCCGCTGTTCGGTGACCTCGCGACCATGGACGAGTTGATCGAGGCCGCGCACGCGCGGCAGATCAAGGTGACGATGGATCTGGTGCCCAATCACACCAGCGTCGAGCACGAATGGTTCCGCGCCGCCCTGGCGTCGCCGCCCGGCAGTCCCGAACGGGACCGGTACATCTTCCGCGACGGTCGCGGTGAGGACGGCGCGGAGCCGCCCAACAACTGGCCGAGCATCTTCGGCGGGCCGGCGTGGACGCGGATCACCGAGGCCGACGGCAAGCCCGGCCAGTGGTATCTGCACATCTTCGCGGCGGAGCAGCCCGACCTGAACTGGGACAACCCGGAGGTCGTCGACGATCTCACGAAGACGCTCCGGTTCTGGCTGGACCGGGGCGTCGACGGATTCCGCATCGACGTCGCGCACGGCATGGCCAAGCCGGAAGGTCTGCCGGACCATGACTGGTCCGCCAACGAACTGCTGCAGAACTCGGATGACGATCCGCGGTTCGACAACCCCGCGGTCCACGACATCCACCGCGGCATCCGCAAGGTGCTCGACGAGTACCCGGGCACGATGGCCGTCGGGGAGATCTGGGTTCGCGACAACGAACGCTTCGGCGAGTACATCCGGCCCGACGAACTGCACCTCGGGTTCAACTTCCGGCTGGCCGAGGCCGAGTTCTCGGCGGAGACGGTGCGGGAGGCGATCGAGAACTCCCTGACCGCCGTCGACCAGGTGGGCGGGACACCCACCTGGACCCTGTCGAACCACGACGTCGAACGGGAAGTCACCCGGTACGGCGGCGGCGAGATCGGCACGGCACGCGCCCGGGCCATGATCCTCGTCGAACTGGCGTTGCCGGGTGCGGCGTTCCTGTACAACGGTGCCGAACTCGGCCTGCCCAACGTCGACCTCCCCGATTCGGCGTTGCAGGATCCGGTGTGGGAACGGTCCGGTCACACCGAACGCGGCCGCGACGGCTGCCGGGTGCCCGTGCCGTGGGAGGGCACCGAACCACCGTTCGGGTTCAGCACCGGCGAGCCCTGGCTGCCGATGCCCCCCGAGTGGGCGGACCTCACCGTCGAGGCGCAACTCGAGGACGTCACGTCGACGCTGTCGCTGTACCGGGCCGCACTCGAACTGCGCTCGCTGCGTCCGGAGTTCTCCGGTCCCGGGGTCGACTGGTACGGGAGCCCCGCGGGCTGCTTCGCCTTCCGCAGGCGCGGCGGGCTGATCTGCGCCCTCAACGCCACCGACGCGCCGATCTCGCTGCCACCCGGTGAGGTGCTGCTCAGCAGCGCGCCGCTCGTCGAGGGGCAGCTCCCACCGAACGCGGCTGCGTGGCTCATCTGACCCGCGCTCCCGCAGTTGCGGCGGTCGTCGCCGCATCGATCCTGTTCGCCACCACGGGAACCGCGCAGGCCCTTGCGTCCCGCTCCCTCGGATACGACCTCGACCCGCTGGCCGTCGGCTCGGCCCGGGTCGTGGCCGCGGGCGCGCTCCTCGCGGCGTTCGCGGCGCTGCGCGGCGGACTCGGGTTCGGTGACGGCTCCGGGATTCGCCGCTATGCGTCCGCCGTGTGGGGCGGGATCGGGGTCGCGGCGTACCAACTCGGATTCTTCACTGGCGTGCAGAGCGCCGGGGTGGCCGCAGGAACCATGATCGCGCTGGGATCGGGACCCGCGTTCACCGGCGCGCTGCAATGGGCGGTGCACCGGCACCGCCCCGGCCCGGTGTGGGCCGTGTCCACCGTCATCGCCGTCGCCGGCATGGCGTTGATCGTGGCGGGCACGACCGGCGGCTCCGACTCGTCCGGGATCCTCGCGGGTGCATTGCCTGCGCTGATCGCCGGTCTCGGATACGCCGCCTACACGGTTGCCGGGTCGTCTCTGCTCGCAGCGGGTGCGAGCCCCGAGGCGGCGATGGGGCAGATGTTCGGTCTCGGTGGACTGTTCCTGATCCCCGTGCTCGTCGCGACCTGGCCCGGCGGCCTCGACACCGGAGCGGGCGCTGCGGCCGCCGTGTATCTGGCGATCGTCCCGACCGTGCTGGCGTATCTCCTGTTCGCCGCCGGTCTGCGGCGGCTGCCACCCGCGACGGTCGCGACGCTGACCCTCACCGAACCGGTGGTCGCGGCACTGCTCGGGACCGCGGTGCTCGGCGAGCAGCTGACCCTGGTCGCGGGGCTGGGCATGGCGGCCGTCGTCGCGTCGCTCGCCGTGCTGGCCACCAGCACGCTGCGGTCCGGCTGACGGCGCGCTACCGCGCGACCGTCAACGCAATCCCCCCACCGC
>NZ_JBFUGT010000407.1:0-5080 GCF_056402775.1 Rhodococcus sp. P3_B8 | reverse complement strand
GTCTACGGGAACTTCGCGAAGCGTCAGACGTACCGGCATCGCGAAAACGAGGTCGCCGAGGGGAGCGGCATCGGTATGTACGGAGCCAGCAAGCTGGMCGTCGAGGCATATCTCGAGGCGCATGCGAACACCGGAGGGGCGGAGTTCATCTCCCTGCGGCTCGGCACCATCTACGGTCCCGGAGTAAACCGGGACAACTCGATCGGCGGGATGATGATGGATGCCATCGACGCCGTGCGCGCGGGCCGGGCCCCGGTGGTGCGGTGGGCGCCCGACGCGCTTCACGATCTGGTGTACGTCGATGATGCGGCCGCGGCGCTTCTTGCCGCGATCGACGTCGACTCCGGGGCGAAGGCGATCAACGTGGTCGGTGAGCCGATCAACACCACTGAGCTGTTTCGCATTCTCGTCGAACTCGTCGGGGGCGACGCGGCAACGATCGATTGGCAGCCCGAACTGGTGCGGTATCAGCAGGTGTCCCGGGACTTGATGCTCGCAGACCTCGGTCCGATCCTGGGCACCCGGATCGAAGACGGCCTCCAGGCCTTCGTTGATTGGCACCTCGGCGCGTCCATCACTGTGGACTGAGTCGCTGGCTTCGCCGGGCCAGCTGGATTATTGGACAGTTAAGGAGTCAATGCTATGAGTGAGAAGATTGGATTCATCGGGATCGGGGCGATGGGCTCCGCGATTGCGAGCCGCCTGGTCGAGCCCTTCGATCTGTACGTCAACGATCGCAACCGTGTGGCTGCGGACGAACTGGTCGCCGCCGGCGCCACCTTCACCGACGCGGCCGAGATCGCCCGGACGTGTCGGGTCGTGTTCCTGTGCCTCCCCGCTCCGACGCATGTCGATCAGTTGCTCTTTGGGGACGAGGGGATCGCGAAGGACCTCGCCGTCGGCACCGTCGTCGTCGATATCACCACCGGAACCCCCACGGCGGATTACCAGGTCGTTGCGGCCCTCGGCGAACGTGGAGTGAAGTTCCTCGATTCGCCGATCGGGGGCGGTGTCCGGCGGGCCCGCGAGGGTACGGCGACCCTGATGGTGGGTGGCGACGACGACGTGTTCGCAGAGGTTGTCGAGGTGCTCGAGGCGGTGACGCCGGACGTCCATCACGTGGGGCCGGTCGGTGCCGGTCACGCGATGAAGCTGGTCAACAATCTTCTGAACAGTTGCAATCGGTTCGCCGCGCTGGAGGCCATCCGGCTCGGGCAGGCGTGCGGTATCGAGCAGTCCACGGTCGTCGCGGTGCTGAACAGCTCGACCGGGCGGAACTACACGACCGAGTACACGTTCCCGACTCTGCTGAGCGAGCCCGATTACAAGCTGCAGGGGTTCACCCTCGATCTCATGCGGAAAGATGTTCACCTGGCAAACGAACTCGCCGCGAGCATGAACCACGCGACGCCGATCGGACATCTCGTGGAAGAGATGACGGAGACGGCGATCGAGCGGTTCGGCGGCGATGCGGATCAGAGTCAGCTCATGGCCGAGTGGTATCCCCGTGGTTGACATCGTGCGGCCCTCCCGGGATGGGTAGCGATCAATCCGAGGGCCGAGTGAGCATGGACGAACTGCGCCCGAAGGCGCTGCACCCAGCGGCGGAGAAAATGCGGGTGGCCGCCACCCAGTTGCCCCCGTCCTACGAGATTCCACTCGAGGCTGCTCGTGTTCGCATGCGCTCGGCACTCATCAGGCAGGCCGAGCCGTCGTCGCTGCGCGTCGCGGACTTCATCGTTCCCGCCGGGGATCGGGGTATCCGAGTGCGTGCCTATCGGCCGCCCGGCCATCGGAACCCTGCGCTCGTCTTCTTCCACGGGGGCGGCTGGGTCTTCAACGACCTCGATACGCATGACGAACTGTGCCGGACTATCGCCGAGGTCGCGCAGTGCAGCGTCTTCTCGGTGGACTACCGGAGGAGCCCCGAGCACACGTATCCGGCTGCGATCGACGATGGCGATGTCGTGTTCGAGTGGCTGCTCACCAATAGTGACGAATTCGATGTTGAGCCGGGCGCATTCGCTCTCGGCGGCGACAGCGCCGGCGGGACCATCGCGACCGCACTGGCGAAACGGATCCGAGAGCGGGGCGCGCGCCAGCTCGCGGCGCACTTCCTGCTGTATCCCGTGCTCGACTACTGGGACCCGGGGACGCCCTCCTACGGCGAACGTGGTCCCGGGTTCACCGTCGATCGGTCGTTCATGAAGTGGATCTGGGATGCGTACTTACCGTCGCAGTGGGTGCGCGAGGATCCCCACCTGTTTCCACTCCAGGGTTCTCTGGCGGACCTGCCCCCGACGGTGCTGTGCGTTGCGGAGTACGACGTGCTCCGGGATGAGGGGATCGAATACGCACGACTGCTGCGGCAAGCCGAGGTGCCGGTGACGCTCCTCGTGGCCGACGACCAGATGCACGGGTTCGCCCACCATCTTGCGCTCATCGAAACTGCGAAGGACATGGTTCTCACGGCCGCGACTCGCCTCGGTAGAGCCCTACGCGGTGGGTGACCCGAACGGACGGAATACGTGCATGCACGTTCGAGCAATGTGTAAAATGTCAAACGATAACAACGCATATACAGAGAAAGTAGTTTCGATTCCATGTTGACAGTTATCAGGGGAGCAAACAGCGAGCCGTCCGCCCTGGCGCAGGGGACCTTCACCGGTGAGGCCTGGCGCGACATGGTGATGGCGCCGACCGACGGGGTGGCGATTGGCAACAACTTTTTCGCGCCGTGTTCGCGGACCTATTGGCACTCGCATGTCGGCGGCCAGCTGCTCATCGTCATGGCTGGCGAAGGGCATGTGTCCGACGAGAACGGAATTGTCACCGTTCGCGCCGGCGACATGGTGTGGACTCCGCCCGGCGTTCGTCACTGGCACGGTGCCGCCGACGATCGCTTCATGCTGCACACATCGGTCACCCTGGGTGCCACGAACTGGGAATCCGAGGTCACCGACGCCGAGTACGGCGAGGCTCGGGCCTGACCGCGGCGCCGTGAGATGGGGCTACTGCTCCGATCTCACCCGCCCCTGTTTCACAGAATGGAAGGAGTATCAGCATGACGAGTAGCGGTGAGCCGGCGTTGGCCCGGGTTGTGGTGACCGGCGTGAATGACGAGGGAAGGTCGGTTGTTTCGTCCGACGGGCCGGCGAGTCCCTGGACACGTCGGCCGACTGGGACCCTGGTGATGGAGTTGTGGCGTGAGGACGAGTTGCCGATTTCGGTGAACTCCGAGTCGACGCTGGAAAACGAAGTGGTGTTGGCCCCACCCGCCACCGGTGTCGTGGTGCGGACGACGGTCTTTCCGCCCGATAGCTCGATCTCGGCCGAGGCCGCTGCAGCGTACGCGGCGGCGATGGCGGACATTTACGGCCCCGGAAATGCGGAGGGCGGCGCCGTGCCGGGAATGCACACCACCGAGACCATCGACGTGATGACCGTGATCGACGGCGAGATCTGGGCGGTCATGGAAGAAGGGGAGACGGTACTGCGCGCCGGTGACACGATGGTTCAGCGCGGTACACGCCATGCGTGGCAGAACCGGAGTGACCGCCCGACGACGGTGGTCACGACGATGATGCCAGCGCACCGAAACGATTGATGAACCGGGCGTTGCTGCGCGGGTGATTCCCGCAGTGGTCGGCCCGCAACGATTGTGAGACCTGCGGCGAGTGTCGCGAACAGTTGGATGAGGAGTGCAGATGTCGGAGAAAGACCAGCGCCCCAGCGGTGATCGGCATCCGCTGGGGCGGTTCGCCCCGGGGCTGATCGGTTTCACCGACGACGTCCTATTCGGCCAAGTGTGGGAGCGCGCGGTGATCAGCGCGAAGGAGCGCAGCATGATCACCGTTGCATGCCTGGTGACGGGCGGCAACGTGGAGCAGCTCCGCTATCACCTGGTGCGGGCGCGGGACAACGGGGCGACACGCATCGAGCTGGTCGAGGTGATCACCCACCTCGCGTTCTACGCGGGTTGGCCGAAGGCCATGGCCGCGATGGCCGTCGCGCAGGAAGTGCTCGGCTCCGAAGAGGACTGACTTCGGTGCGCGATGAGCGCCGAATTCGGTATGGCGCTGAGGAGTTGCAATCCCACCCGTCCGAGTCGGATGGCGGGACTGTTTCGTTTGGCGGCCGCTGAGTCATGCGAGACAAGCTGTGAATAGAGTGATATTTGACGACCCGGGAAATGGTGTGACGAAACATGACACCGTCAGAGCTTGACGATCGGGCCGAAGCGGTCGTGCGGCCGCTGCAACCGGGGGACCTCGACGCGTTCACGCGGTTTGCGATGGCCTTGGCGGGTGAGGGACGACGTTTCCTCAAGGAGGACCTGTCTGATCCCGTGAAGGTTTTCGCTGACTACCAACGGGAGACGGCGGCAGTGCGGCTGGCCGCGCTCGACGGTGCCGGTGAGATCGCCGGATTGGCGGGTGCTTTCGCGGGGGAGGGTTGGTCGTCGCACGTCGCCGAGATCCGCGTCGTGGTGGGTGCGGCGTATCGGGGCCGCGGTGTCGGGCGGGCGCTGGCCCGTGCGGCGCTGCTGGAGGCGGTCAAGCTCGGCTGCAGCCACGTGTACGTCGAGGTGATCGCGGCACAGGATGCGTTGGTCGCCATGTTCCAGGACATCGGGTTCGAGCCGGAGGCGCTGCTCGTCGATTTCGTTCGGGACAGCGACGGTGAGAACCGGGACTTGATGCTGCTCACCCATCGGGTGGATGTGAATCAGGCGCGGAATCGGTTGTGGGGCATGGACGAGGTGGCCGGATGAGTGGGGGACGATGACCGTGAACGAGCAGTACCTGGATATCTCCGGGCGGCAGGTCCGCGTCCGCGTCCACGGCGAGGGACCGCCGTTGCTACTGATCAACGGATTGGGGKCGAACGTCGCGATGTGGGGGCCGCTGTTGCCACACCTCGAGGACTTCCAGGTGATCACCTTCGATGCGCCGGGTGTGGGACGCTCGCAGGCGCCCTATCTGCCGTACAGCGTCTACGTAGATCTCATACTATCTGCCACTAGTATGGCGGACGCCTGAAATGTACGTGTGTCACGGCTACCCGCACCACCTCGTGG
>NZ_JBFUGT010000406.1:0-5092 GCF_056402775.1 Rhodococcus sp. P3_B8 | reverse complement strand
CCCGTGACCTGCACGAAATGGGCTAACGCCCAGCAGTCTCGCTCGCATTTCTCATCGCCCTTTCTCCGGGTGCGTCCTTTCTAGTACTCCTCCGTCTGATCTGGTACCCATCCCCACGGATCAAGGAGCCACCATGACCAACGCCGACAAGTTCGAAAACCCGACGACGGATCGGACGGACGCCACCCAGCAGGCTGCGGCGCCGACGTGTTGCAGCACCGAACGACAGGCCACCTGCTGCGACCTCAGTGAGAAGTCGACGTGCTGCGGTCCGGCGGCGACGGCCGGCGACGGATGCGGCTGCCAGTAGCCCTCAGGTGACAACGGTGCGGTGCGAGCGAAGATGGCTCGCACCGCACCGCAGTCTTGTCAGCGTGACCTCGCCCGGTCGCCCCGTCGCCGTCACCAGAGATGATTCGCCGGTCTACKCGTCGTCCGATGGCGTGGCTCCGCAGKCGCAGGATCCGCTGCGGGGCTSGTAGTCGTGGACATGGCCGGTGCGATCCTGGCTGATCTGACAGCAGGCGTGCAATTGGGCCTGGAGGGCGGCGCGGCCGCGTTGGACCCGGGATTTCATCCCGGACACCGAGATTCCCACCTCGCTGGCGGCGGCGGCGTTGGTTCGGGCGTCGAGGTCGACCATCCTCACCGCCGCGGCCTGCTCGGCGGGCAGCCCGGAGAGCATCGGCACCAGGCAGGAGGCGAGTTCCTTCTCCGCCGTCTCGTCGGCGTCAGGTTCTCCGTCGGGYCGGTTGTCGGGGACRSTGTCGACAGCCAGCTCGCGGCGGTGGGGTGCGGACCGGTAGTAGTCGGTGATCGCGTTGCGGGTGATGGCATACATCCACCCGAGGATTCGGTCCTGCTCCCGCAGGTTGTCGAGGCTCTTGGCCATCCGCAGGAACACGATCGACAAAATGTCGTCGGCGTCCTCGGGACGGGAGACCCGGCGGGCGATGAAGGCCCGCAAGTCGCTCGAGAAGCGGCGCCAGAGCTGGTCGAGATCAGCTGGTGCCGGCTGGGGTGTCGTCGCGGTGGTGGCCGAGTCCTCGTTCATGATCTGTGGTTCCTCTCCGTCTTTCAGGATCCCCGCCTTACGGCGCGGTCGCGACCCCCTGAGGGCGTCCTCTCTCAGGTACGGACGACGGTGACCGCGGTCGGACGCACCTGCGTCCGAATCCGAAGTTCCTCGTCTGTATGGGTGTCGATGTCGATTCCGGATGCTCCGGTTCGACGTACCAGTAGAAGCACGGTGAGGAGGTGAGAGCAATGCTGACTACACATCTGTTGTCGGGCCTGACCAGTGAAGAGGTCGATCTGATCGTGGCGGAGGAGCTGCATCTGCTCGACGCCGCCGCATGAGCGTCATCGWCGCCCGCACCGGGCGCATCTGCTGACCACAGCGCTCTCCWAGCCTCTACCCCTCCATCGGGTAGGGGCTTGGAGAGTGCCCGGCTCCGGACGGACATCGAACACGCAAAACCCGCCCCGTCCCCGTGGGATGGGGACGGGGCGGGTTCGTTGTCAGCGGGTGCGCGCTGACCGAATCATGCGGGTGACGACGGGAACGGCGGTCACCACCGCCCACAAACCGATCGCCGCGACCAGGGCGGTAAGAGTGTCCCCGGCGGTGGCGGTGCCGAGCACGTGGCCGCGCAGGGCGTCGGTGGCGTGCGCAACCGGATTCACTGTCGCCATGGCCTGCATCCAGCCGGGCATGGTCTCGATCGGCGCGAACGCACTCGAGACGAACATCAGCGGCATCATCACCATCATCCCGGCGAACTGGACCACGTCCGGCCGGCGGAGCCGGTCCCCGATCAGCCCGAACAGGGCGCTCATCGCCCCGGCCAACACCACCAGCACGACAACCGCSGCGACGGCATCCCCTGCGGTGCCGTGGAACTCGAAACCCAAAGCGACGGCGGCGATCCCGAGCAACGCRGCCCGGGCGAGGGTGAAGACGGCCTCGTTGATGGTGCGAGCCACCCCCGGCAGCGCCGTCCGCATCGGCAGGGCCGCGAAGCGGTCGTGCAGGCCGTTGGTGTGATCGATCGCGGCGGAGACTCCGGCGTTGGTGCCGGCCATCACCGTGGAGACGGCGAGCATCGCCGGGGTGAGGAAGACGATGTAGCTGACCCCGGCCGGAAAGCCCGGTCCTGCGGCGACGCTGCGGAACACCTGACTGAACAGCACCAGCATCGCCATCGGCATGGTCAGCGAGAACATCAACAGCTGCGGAACGCGGGCGCTGGTGCGCAGGTTCCGGACGGTGAGTGCGGCGAGYTGGTCCCCGACCGAGGGACGCCCTACCGAAGGGGYGGCTGTGGTGGTGGTGGTGGTGCGGATGGTGGTCATCGGTGGGCTCCGGCGGTGTGGGCGAGGTGGGCGAAGACGTCGTCGAGGCTCGGTGAGGTCACGTCCAGGTCGGTGACCTCGATGCCGCCGCGGTGCAGGTCGGCGACCAGCGCGGTCGCGGCGGGGGCGTCGTCGACGGTGACGGACACYCGCAGGCGGTCGCCGTCGACCCGCGGATCGGTGTCCGGGATGAATGGCAGCGCGGCGAGCTGACCGGCGGGGATGGTGGCGCTGAGGACCTTGCCGCCGACGATCCGTTTGAGCTCGGCGGGGGTGCCGCGGGCGGCGACCCGGCCCCGGCGCAGGACCACGATGTGGTCGGCGAGCCGGTCGGCCTCCTCGAGGTACTGGGTGGTGAGCACGACCGTGGTGCCCGCGTCGGTGAGCTCGTCGACGACGTTCCACAATCCGGCGCGGGCGAGGGGATCSAGRCCSGTGGTCGGCTCGTCGAGGAACAGTACCGACGGGGAGCCGACGAGGCTGGCGGCCAGATCGACCCGGCGGCGCGAGCCCCCGGAGAGTTCCCCGACCCGCCGGGACGCGTATTCCTGCAGCCCGAGCCGGTCGATCAGCGCGTCGGCCCGCGCGCGGGCGGTGCGGCGCAGCCCGGTCAGGCGGCCGATCAGCTCCAGATTCTCTCGGGCGGTGAGGAATTCGTCGAGGCCGGCGTATTGGCCGGTCACGCCGATCCGGCGGCGGACCGCGGTGGCGTCGGCGACGACGTCGAGGCCCTCGATCCGCACGCGGCCGATGGTGGGCCGCACCAAGGTGGCGAGGGTGCGGATCAGGGTGGTCTTGCCGGCGCCGTTGTGGCCGAGCACCCCGAGCGTGCTTCCGGCGGCGGCGGTCAGGTCGACGCCGTCGAGGGCCCACGTCGTGCCGTAGGCGACGTGCAGATCCTCGACGAGGACGGCGGGGGCGGTCATCTCGCACCCCCGCCGTGGCCGCCGGCCGCGCGGCCGGTTCCGGTGGAAGAGAACAGGTGGGTGGTCATCGAAGGAGTTCCTCTCGAAGGACGGTGTGCCCCCATCCCGTCGTGGATGAGAGTTACCTCCTCAGACGAACCAACCGCGATTCGGACGCATCCGCCACCGATTGCGGCCTCCGATCAACTCGAGTGGCCGCGGGTGAGACGTCCCACCAAATGGTGGGCGTCGCGGCCCACCCCGCGCAGCGACGCCGACGATAGCGACCGCTGCCACTCCAATCCCAGGTAGCCGAGCCCGGGGTGGGTGGTGGACAGGCCCTTGCCGCGTCGGGGCCGGCCGGTGTCGGTGAGCGCCCCCAGCCCGGCCAGATACGGCAGGTGCGGGGTGTAGCCGGTGGCGAGCAGGACCGTGTCCGCACCGGTGCGGGTGCCGTCCGCCCAGATCGCTTCGTTTTCGTCGAGGGCGGTGAACATCGGCCGCACCGGGTTTGCCCGCGGCAAGGCCCGCGCGGTAGCGGCCGGTGTCGAACACCGCCACCGTCGGCGCCGTTTTCAGCAGGTGCCCGATGGGGGGCGGCGTCGAGGCCGGTGACGGTGACGGTGAACCAGAAATGCATGTCTCGCCCCCCACGGGCGTTGCGGCACGAACTTCACCGGACTCCGGATGGCCAGCAYGACCTCGTCGGCAACTTCAGCGAGTTCGGCGGCGATCTTGACTGCGGAGTTCCCTGATCGGACGACGATCACGTTCTGCCCGGCATAGTCGTCGGGTGTCCGGTAGTCGCTGGCGTGCTGCACCTTCCCGGTGAACGTTCCTCGACCGGCTAAATCGGGAAGGTGGGGTGAGCCGAATCCGCCGGTCGCCGCGATCAATCGGGGTGCGGTGAACGCGGTGCCGGTGTCGGTTTGGGCGGTGAACGCACGTCCGTCGTGGTCGACGGTGAGGACCCGGTGATTGACGTGGATGTCGGTGTCGATGGTTTTGGCGTACCGGCGCAGGTAGTCGACAACTTCGTCGCGGCGCGGATACCGATCCGGGGCACCGGGAAACGGCATCCCGGGCAGGGCACTGTCTTTCGCCGGGGAGAACAGGGTGAGGCTGTCGTAGTTGTGCGGCCAGGACCCGACCGGTTCGTCGCCGGCCTTGAGGATCGCCGGGCTGAGGCCGCGTGCACGGAGGTGGTGGGCGGCGGCGAGGCCGGACTGGCCGCCGCCGACCAGGGCGTCATAGTCACTCAATTCAGTTGTCTCTTCGAGGATGTCAGGCGGCGATTTCGGCTTTGCGGTGGTGGGGGATGCTGGCGGCCCCGATGAGGGCGGCGACCACAGCTGCGGCGGCGAGGATCAGGTACGCGTGGGCGTAGCTGCCCGTCCACGCCGATAACGCGGTCCCCGCCCACGGGGCGAGGGCCATGACGATGGCGACCGGCGCGGACATCAGCCCGTTGAGGCGCCCGTAATGGGTGGCACCCCACCGGTCGGTGATCGCGGTGGCCTGGATCAGGGTGAAGATCCCGCGGATCAGCCCGGCACCGATGGCGACCGAGATCAACGCGAGGGTGGTGGAGACGATCCCGAGCAACGCCGTAGACGCGGCGGTGGCGGCGAGGATCACTGAACCATCCCGGGTCTCATGCACACACTGTCATTTGTGTGCGACCGGTTGATCGGCACGGTGTTCAGCGTAGTACTTGGCTTCGTACTCGGCCGGTGGGATCCGCCCGAGACGATGCATGAGCCGGCCGGTGTTGTACCAGTGCACCCACGCCGAGGTGGCCTCCTCGACGTCACCGATGGTGCGCAGCGGCC
>NZ_JBFUGT010000405.1:0-5107 GCF_056402775.1 Rhodococcus sp. P3_B8 | reverse complement strand
GAGAGTGGTTGCGCGACACCAGTCGGGGACCGTCCCGCAGGGGCCGTGGTCCCTCGATCTGGGGATCAGCGATCAGCGCCGCGCGGGCCGAGTTAGTGCGGACTCGCCGCCAGAAAGCTCGCGGATCGTGTCCTCGGCCAATCGCGCGAACTCTCGGGTGGCATTCGACAGGGGCCGACCACGGTGCTGTGCCAGGGCGATGGTGTCGTAGAGCGGCTCTGCGAAGGGCGCGGTGTGCAAGCCCTTCGGGAACGTTGCGCTAGCGATGACGGCTCGACTGGCGATCGTGTCGCCCACCTTTGCCGCCACGAGTTTCAGGGCCGCCTCGACATGCTCGATCTCGATCTGCGGTTCGATGCGGACACCGGCGAGCTGGGCCCGTTCGACGAGCTGGCGGCGGGTAGGGTCGTTCCATCCGTAATGCACGTCGTACAACACGAGTTTCGCTGCCGCGAAGCGCGTGATGGTCATCGGCTCGGCAGTGCGGGCGGGGTCGGCGCTGATGTAGAAGACCTCGTCGCGCATCAGCGGTCGCACGGATAATTCGTCGTCGTCGATCGGCAGGACCACCAGGCCGGCCTCGATCTCTCCGGCGGCGATGGACGCGGCAGTCTCCGCGGAGTTCTGACCCACCAGCCGAACACGCACGGCCGGGTACCGGGAGTGGAAGGTCTGCACCAAATTCGACAGCATGTAATAGTCGGCGTTGCGCGGAACGCCGAAGGTTGCGGTGCCGCCCTCGAGTGAACCGAGCGAATGGACCGCCTGGGTTCCGGTGTCCGCGGCGTGCAGTGATTTTTGCGCGTAAGGCAGCAGCTCCTGCCCCGCCGCGGTCAGCGAGAGCCGGCGGCTACCGCGGACAAACAGTTGCGCCTCGAGTTCATCTTCGAGTCGGCGAACCAACTCCGAGATCGATGCCTGCGCCACCTGCAGGATGTCTGCCGCCGCGGTAAACGACCCGAGCCGCTCGGCCTCTACGAAGGCCCGAAGCTGATTCAGCGTCGTCACGATACTCCTCTACCTCCTCGTCGGGCCCCGCGGTCCGACAAACCCTTCCGGCGGACGGTGCACCGCCACAGGCGAAACAACGCACACGCAACCGACTACGTATAGGCCGACCCTATCAAGAACAATTCAGGTAACGGATAACCCTCTTCCGGCGTCGGAGGAGTTCGGCAGGATCGTGGCCGATGCAAATCGTGACTTTTACAGGTGTCAGCCAAGCCTTGCGGCAGAACGATCCGCGAGAACCCGTGCGGGAATCCTTGGACCTTACGGCCTGCGCACGCGAGTGCGGGTTGCGGTGGCCCGGACGGTGCGAGGTGCACCCGCGTGCGAGCCGGCTCCGTCGGGCGTCGACGGCGAGCTCGGTGGCGGATCCTCGGCGCCCGCAGCACGGTGGGCAACGCGCGCACCATCCCGAGAAGATGGGCGCATGCGTGCTCTCGACGATTGCCGACAGGGTCGGCGCCTACCGGCCGCGGAGTCTTCCGGTGTCCGATCAACGCTCTAAGTCTCCACTGGCGCAACGAGACCGGCGAAACTGACGGCCTCGACTCCGTGCGACCGGGCATCGGCCTGGGCCCGTTCTCGTTCGGCGGCAAGGTCGAGTGATCGACCGAGTAGTCCGTACGCGACGGCCGAGCCGAGGAGGCCGACGAAGAGCGCGATGTCTACCCCGCCCATCGCCGACGCCACCGGGCCGGTGTACCAGGTGGTGACGACAAACGGGACCATGGCCGCAATGCCGAAGGCGTACGCGGTCAGTCCGCGCCATCCCCAGGTGCGGTAGATCCCTCCGTGCGGGATGAAGATCTCGCGGATGGCGTAGTGCCCGCGCCGCACGAAGTAGTAGTCGACCAGATTGACCGAGGTCCACGGCACGAGCAGGTACAGCAACACCACCAGGAAGCTGCCGAAATTCGCCAGAAACTCCCCGCTCGAGACGACCGCGCCGCCGAGTCCGACCGACGCAACGATCGTGCAGGCTATTACCCGCATCGAGCGGGTGGGCCTGAGCGCCTTGAACGAGTCGACCATGGTGATCAGCTCGATCGAGGCGGCATAGATGTTCACCGTGATCACCGTGATCAGCGCGGGTAGCGCCGAGAGAAGAAGCCAGAACCCCGACCCGGGCAGGATCTCGTCCGCCGTGTGCTGCACCGCCTGCAGCGGGGACAGGCCGGTGAACAGGGCGGCCACCAGCGCGCCGAGCGTCATCAGCCAGCCCGCACCGACGAAGATGCCACCGTAGGTGAACAGAAGGGCTTTGCGGGGACTCGTCTGGGGTGGAAGGTAGCGGGAGTAGTCGGAGACATACGGTGCCCACCCCAACGCATAGGCCGCCGCGGCCCCGAATTGCACCAGGAAGGCGGCCCAGTCGAACCCGGCGAAGCCGAGCTGCTGCGCCGGGAACGGGAGAACGATGATCGCCGCGACGGTGAAGACACCGAACGTCATCAGGCACAGCCAGGTCAGCCAGGTCTGGGTCCGGTGAATCCAGTGATAGCCGAAAATTGCGAGGGTCAGCGCAAGCACCGTGACGAGGACACACCACCCATCGTGCGCGTCAATCCCTGTCGTGATCGTCAGGACGTCCGAGGCAAGCATTTGATTGAAGATGTTGAAACCGACAATGCTGAACACGACCACCGCGCAGATCACCACGACGCCGCGGTAGCCGAACTGGGCCCGGGACTGGATCATCTGCGGGAGTCCCAGCTGGGGGCCCTGCGCCGAATGGAACGCGGTAAACACCGTTCCGACAGCGACACCGAGCACGATTGCCAACACCGAGGTCATCAACGTCGCGCCCAGTGCCGCCCCCACCATGCCGGTCGCGAGGGTAGTCAGGTTGGCGTTCGACATGAACCACAGCGGGAACAGCGTCGACGGCCTGCCGCGCCGCTCGGTCAGCGGGATCCAGTCGATCGATTTGGTCTCGACCGCGCCGCGCGCGGGCGTGGCGATGACTTGTCGGGAAGTCGCGGATTCCTCGGGCATGGCTTCCTCGCTCACAGGGTCGACCTCGCGGGAGAGTGCGGGGTGGGGGTCAGGGCATAGGTGTCGGGACGGCGGTCGCCAAACAGGTCGTTGTAGTCGCCGAGGGCTTTGTCGCCCGGCTCCGGCAGGTCCAGCAAAGCGTGGACGATCGCGGCACGATCGTCCGCTTCCGCGCAGACCCAGCCATCGGGGGAGATCACCGCGCTCCCTCCGGTCCACGCGACTCCACGTTCGTGGCCGTGGCGGTCGGCGATGACCATCGCCAGCCGGGATGACCGAGCGGCCGCCATCGCCTGGATGGTCTCCGGTGCCCGTTCCCTGGGCGGGCGCGGGACGAGGGGCCAATTAACCGGAAGGGCAAGGATTTCGGCGCCGGACAGGGCGAGCCGACGAGGTACCTCGGGGAACTCGTTGTCGTAGCAGAGGGCAACCCCGATCCTGCCGATGGGGGTGTCGACGATGGCACCGGCCTCCGAACCGCGTGAAAAGATTTCGGTCTCGGCCGCCCATAGGTGGGCCTTCCGGTATCGCGCGAGAATTCGGTCACGGGTGATCACGAGGGCCGAGTTGAACAGGCGGTCACCGGCGAGTTCACAAAAACCGACCACCCCGACCGTGCCGTCGGGCAGCTGCGACGCCACGGCGATGAGCCGTCGATCGTCGGCGGTCAGTGCCAGCGATCGCGCCTCGCACGCATCCTCGAAGACATACCCACTGGTGGCGAGCTCGGGCAGCACGATCAAGCGGGCTCCGGCCGCGACACCGCGCGCGACACCGTCGCGAATGCACTCCACATTGTGGTCGATGTCGCCGACACGGATATCGAGCTCGACTGCCGCGACGTCGAGAGTGCGCACTATCTCCCACCTTGGATCGATGGAGTGGGGTCGGCCGTCCCGCATCCGGGATCCGACGAGCGAGTCCGATGGCGCCCGTCCACGGCGACCGTGAACCCGAGGTTCAGGTGCTGCGCGGGTCGGCGCGGAAATCTTGACTTGGCGACGCCGACGCGGCGTGGGGGTGACTGGCGACCTGTGCTCGACATGGCAGTACGGTAGGTGCTAGTTCCACCACAGGTCTAGATGGCAGTTCCCTGAGGAAAGCACAGGCTTAGCCTTTGCGTGGTGGTGGGACCCTTTCCTCGAAACGTGAAGGTGGATCGGTGACGCCGGGGCGCCGCGTCCGACCGACTGGCCAGGACCACAGGGCGACACATAACTGGTGACACGCCGAGGGTTACGAGACGAGCCAAACCCCTGTACCTCCGTTCGCCGGACGGGATGATCGACCTCGGTGATCTCGTCGATGCCGTCGATGAACCTCCGCACGGCGGCGACAATGTCGGGGGGGTCGGTAATGACCACGGCCTCCTCGGCGAGGGTGGAGCTGTGGGAGGCGTTGGCGGGAGCCGATGACCGCCCGCCGGTCGGTGGCGATGACATTGGCGTGCAGGTTCGGTGACGACAGCACCCGCACTCCGGCGTCGACGTAGTACGCGAGCGCGACCGGGGAGGTCAGGTGCGCCCGGACCGCGGCGCGGGAGGCGTTGACGACGAGGACGTCCCCGGCGCGCAGCGGCATCAGGGTTGGCGCGTCCTGGCCGAGGTGGGCGATCGCAGCGTGCCGGATTCCACGGGTGCGGATGGCGCGGGTGCGGCCACGGGCTCGGTCCGTGGAAGGTGGTCGCCATACCCGGACACGGTAGCGGGTGGGAACGCCCGGCTCGGTGTAATCGATATTGGCCTCAGGCCCTCGGGCGGGCCCTCTGCCACGCCGTGTTGGGGTGGGGTGTTTCCCTCCCCGGGGTGGGCGAACGGACCCCTGGGGTTGCTTCAGTTCGGGCGCTGGAGTGGGCAGAGTTGTATCTGTCACCGACGCACCTCCCCGACATCCTCAGGAGCGAATGAGTGATCAACGCCCGCCGAACCTTTACCGCCATCGCCTTCACTGCCTTTACGGTCCTGAGTGCGGCCGGGGCAGCGTCCGTCGCTCAGGCCGAGCCGATCGGCCCGAACGGTCCCACCGGTGGTCCGTGCCCGATCGTGAACACGGACTCCCAAGGCAACGAGACGGTGACGTACGGCAAGCCCGGCGACCGCAATGG
>NZ_JBFUGT010000404.1:0-5121 GCF_056402775.1 Rhodococcus sp. P3_B8 | reverse complement strand
GCCGTACCCGATGACGAGCTTCTACGCCATGCCGATCCTCACGGTCGGCGCCCTCGCAACATCGTAAATAAATCTCCGCTGCAGCTGTTCCACGCCCGTCCACAGCAGCATGCACCCTAACCCGGGAGTCATCCATGTCCCTGAAAGCGAAGTTTCGCGGCCCCGCGACCTCGATCGACGATCAAGTGGAAAGCTTTGCCACCGAGAGAGTTCCAACGAATCAACGATGGCCAATCCCTGCCATCAGCGTCGTCCTCCTCGGTGGCGCAACCGCAATGTTCTGGTTCACCTACGGCGCTCAACACCTGTTCCTGGTGGGATTCCCGCTGATCCTGATACCAATCGGCTATTTCGTCATCGGCGCAGTACTGACGGGCATGTTGACGATGCGCGTAGCATCCAGAGAGGGTTTGTCTCCCAACCTACTCAGCCGCGGCCTCGGATTCGGAAGTAGGGGCGCTGCCGTCACGTCGTTCATATACGGAATCAACTACGTCTACTACTTCCTCTTCGAAGGCACCATCGTTTCGCACGCCATTGCCATATACTTCGAAATCCCTATCGACTCCTTCAACGGAACCCTCATCTACGCCGCGTTCGGACTCGTCACGATCGCATTCGCCTGGCGTGGCATGCATGCAATGTCCTTCCTGCAAAAATGGGGATTCCCCTTCTTCGTCATCACAGTAGGGTGGGCGGTATACGTATTTTCCAGGGATCGAGATCTGGTCGGCATTGGAGATTGGACCGCGACCCAGCCTCTCACATTCGCCGCGATGATGAGCGCGCTCAGCCTCGCGAACGGACAGGTCATCTTCCAGGGGCTGATGGCAACCGACTACGGACGGTTCGCATCTCAGCGAATCCGATACCGTGGAACCGCCTCGATCATGATTCTCGAACTCATTCCCATGCTGATCGTCATCGGACTCGGCTGCTTCTTTGGCATCAACCTGTACAGCGAACTCAGCGGACCCGACGCCCAGTCGTACGCCCAGGACCCCGGCTACCTATTCGTCAACGTAATTGGGCTGCTGGGCGTTATTCTGGTTGTCGTCACCCAGATCCGCGTCAACGTTATGAATCTGTATTCAGGTTCGATTGCTTTGGCAAGCGGATTCGAGGTGGCAGCGAAGATCAAGCCGGGCCGCCCCTGGTGGATGTTCCTCATTTGGGGTGTGGGAGTTCTATTCTATGTCACCAACGTTTTGAACCATCTCGGTACTTTCCTCGCGATTGCCGGCGTCCTCACCAACACCTGGGTGCTCATCATCCTCGCGGACTACTTCGTGTGTCGGCGCTGGATGAAACTCGGCAAGCCCGAGAACGTCGAATTTCACGAAAACGAAGTCCCGAAATGGAACCCATGCGGCCTGACGTCGCTTGGAGTTGCGGTCACTATCGGTGCCATGGGAATCATTGGGATCTATCCGATCTACTTCGCCTCTTTTGTTGCAATGATCGTCGGCCCCCTTATTCACATTGCGCTGACAAGGGCGACCGGCGGGCGGTACTACACACCGAAACGTACTGCAACCCAGACCGACCTGAACGCATTGGATGAGGCTGACGACGACCACGACCCGCTGTCCGTCTGAGGAAAGGAAAGCAGTGACCACACCCCGCCATAACGTAGACGACATCCGTCGGCTCAGCGCCACAGTCAATCTGGTGGTCGAGAACCATCGACTTTCTGAGCTGTGTGAGGCCGCGAACCATGCCGACTCGTTCATCCGCAAAGTCTCACACATACCGTGCGGCGAGACAGCGCCTGCCACCTCATTCGACCCCCGTTGGAAGTAGACGAGCATGCAACCATATGAGCTGTCGGTTTCTGCAGCATCCGACCTGATCAAGTCTCGAGCACTTTCTCCAGTAGAACTGACTGCTTCCGTGCTCGATCGAATGGAAGCCACGGAACCGCTTGTGAACGCCTACGCGTTGACACTCGCCGAGAATGCGCGGGCTGCCGCAGAAGTGGCCGAGCACGAGATTTCGTCGGGCCATTACAAGGGTCCGTTTCACGGCATTCCCATCGGCATCAAAGATCTGTACAATATGCGAGGTCTTCCCACCACTGCTAGTTCACGCGTCCGTGACGCATTCGTGCCTACTCAGGACAGCGCTGTGGTGGAGAAACTCACTGCGGCAGGCGCGGTGATCGTTGGGAAAACACATACACACGAGTTCGCCTTCGGTGGAGTAACACCCGGCACGAGCAACCCTTGGAACACTCAATTTATCGCTGGCGGGTCCAGCGGCGGGTCAGCTGCAGCGGTGGCTGCAGGTTCGTGTCTAATGGCCACCGGAAGCGACACCGGAGGCTCAATCCGCATCCCAGCCGCCTTCTGCGGAATGGTTGGGCTCAAACCGACGTACGGTCTAGTCTCCCGGCGCGGCGTCACATCCTTGTCGTGGTCACTCGACCACGCCGGACCCATCACTCGTAACGTGGCAGACGCCGCACTGGCTTTGACCGCGATGGCAGGGTATGACGACCAGGATCCGGGAAGTCTGAAACTCGAGGCACGCGACTACTCAGCCGATCTCGATGGTGGCGTCTCCGGATTGCGTGTCGGTGTTCCCAGCAACTTCTACTTCGACCGAGTGGACAGTGAAGTCGTCCGTCGTGTAGAGGTTGCTCTCGGCCAATTCGAGCAGCTCGGGGCGAGTCTCGTCGAGATCGAAGTCCCGATGACTGACTAMGTAGAAGCGCTGGAGTGGGCGATTCTCCTTCCAGAGGCCAACGCATATCATTCCGAAATGCTTCGCAGCTCAGGCGATCTCTATACCCCGGAGGTACGCACGATGTTGGAAGCCGGCGAGTTCGTATTCGCCAAGGACTACATTCAGGCGCTCAGAGGACGGGCGCTCATGCAGAACGCGTGGCGTTCGATGTTTGGGCAGATTGATGTATTGGCGGCCCCGACGCTGAGTTCGTCACCCGCTCGTCACGATCACACACACGTGACATGGCCAGACGGGTCATCGGAGGCGCTGACCGAGAGCTACATGCGATTGTCCGCGCCAGCAAATCTGTTGGGGCTACCTGCCCTGTCCGTGCCCATCGGAACGACGGAAATCGGTCTTCCCATCGGAATGCAGATAGTTGGTCGTCCGCTCGAGGATAGGACGGTCCTGCGCGCCGGCAACGCATACGAAAAGGCATTCGGCCAGTTCGGCAAGACTGCACCCTTGTTGGCCGTTTCAGACACGTCGGGCAGGGCGTAGGCCTCCGCGACACGGTGGCGACGAGAAGTTGCTTCTGCCAGTTGCCGAACCGATGGTTGACGGCGATGCCCCGTCGTCGGGCGATATCGGTGGGCACTGAGCTGTCCATCCTCGGATGTGGCAGGTCGTACGAACCGAGCTTCGGCCTGCTTCAGCCCTGATCCACCGTCAGCGTGACTGTGTGAGCGGATCGTACACGAGAGCCCCTGTAGGGCAGGAAGCTCTGAGTTGCCACACAATAGATTCCGGCACCAGGACAGGAGAATCTCGCAGGGGAAAGCTGCTCACACCGTCACGCCGGTTTCGATGATCCGAACCTCGTCTCGGCCGCACGCCTGTTCCGGTGATGCAGCTGGCCGAGACCGCGGGCCTGCACGACCTACTCGACCGACGTCTGGGCGTCGATACACCGAACCCGGTGGTCAAGTCCGCCGGCATCGGCGCGGGGATGCTCGCAGGCACGGACAGCATCGACGACCTCGACGTTCTTCGCCACAGGGCCACGACCCGGCTCTTCGCTGGGGTGCGGGCTCCGTCCACGCCGGGAAGCCCTCTTCGGTCCTTCACCCACGGCCATGTCCAGCAACTCGACCGTCGCCGCACGCCTGCTCGTCAGCCTGTCAGCCCGAGTCCCAGACATGCTCGACGGGGCGGATCAGATGGTGTTCGTCGATGTCGACGACACCATCGGTGAAGTGCACGGCTACGACGAGCAGGCCGCCGCGTTCGGATACTCGGGCGTCCTTGGCTTGAACGCCCAACGGGCGGGCGCCCCGACCCGGTCGCGGCGCCGGTCATCGTCCGCGCCCGCCTTCGCCGCGGCAACACCGCATCGCACACCGGCGAGCGACTGCTCACTCGGAGGCCATCGGCTGCGCCAGCACCGCCGGGTTGTCCAGTGCAGATCCTGGCGCGGGCGAACTCGGCCTACTTCTGCCACCGCGTCGAACCGGCTCCGGCGGTGGATGATCTGCTGTCGGAGGTCGATCGAGACCCGACGGCCGTTGTTCGGGTTTGAACTCCGCTCACTCCCAGCATTGCTGGAGAATTCTTCGCCGTGTCTGCAAGCGATTCGGCGAAGAGGTCCGCAGGTTGTGCCCAGTCAAGGGGGATGCGCGGTGGGTGGCCGACTTCGTCGGCTACACGATTGATCTCGAGGGGCGTTTAGTCCTGCAACGGCGGTGAACTGACTCGAGGTCGGCATGAACCGGAAGGCAAGTCCGACCTCGTCTCCGTCACGCCGACACGTCCATGGAACATCCGAACCGACTCGGAAAGTGACGATCGCGCGGAGTTGCGCCGACCGAGGACGGGACGCGACGGGTGTCCGAGTGGTCCATGACACCCTCACCAGCGAGCCGATAACTTCCTACTTCACTCCTCGACGTTCAGACACCTCGTCACTTCGATACAGTGACGGGGCACTGCATGCGCGCACGGCCACGGTCATCGTCCTTACACCGTTCATGTCGCCGTCCATTTTGGCAGTCATGCCTCACAGGGAGACGAGGACGGCGACGCTGCACTTGGGCGCGCCTTACTCGACTCACTCACCTGCTGGGCTCCATCGCCTCGTACCTGCCGCACCTCGTCGACACCAGAACCGGACCAGACCTCGACCACACAAGAGACGCGCCGTTTCGCCACACTGCACAAGCACGCCTCCAGGTTGGCCAAGACACCGATGGAATCCTGCATGCCAGCCGGAACCGAACACATGATCACCCTGAACCATCCCGGGTCTCATGCACACACTGTCATTTGTGTGCGACCGGTTGATCGGCACGGTGTTCAGCGTAGTACTTGGCTTCGTACTCGGCCGGTGGGATCCGCCCGAGACGATGCATGAGCCGGCCGGTGTTGTACCAGTGCACCCACGCCGAGGTGGCC
>NZ_JBFUGT010000403.1:0-5123 GCF_056402775.1 Rhodococcus sp. P3_B8 | reverse complement strand
CGACGGTGCCGTCGGGGAGGGTGACCGGGGTGATCTCCCGCTCGAAGAAGCCGTTCTTGATCGCTTCCTCCGCGCGGTTCTGGGAGCGGACGCCCCAGCGGTCCTGCTCCTCACGGGTGATGCCGGTGGCCGAGGCGACGTTCTCGGCGGTCTGGCCCATCGCGATGTAGACGTCGGGAATCTGCTCGTCCTCGCGAGGGTCGGTCCAGGCGACGCCGCCCTCGGCGAGCTTCGCGGTACGCGCCTCGGCGTCGGCGAACCTCGGGTTCTTGGTGTTCGGCAGGCCGTCGGCGTTGCCGGTGACGAAGCTGGACACCGACTCGACGCCGGCGGAGACGAACACCTCGCCCTCGCCGGCCTTGATCGCGTGCAGTGCCATGCGGGTGGTCTGCAGCGAGGAGGAACAGTAGCGGTTGACGGTGACGCCGGGCAGGAAGTCGTAGCCCAGTTCCACCGCGACGACGCGGGCGATGTTGAACCCCGACTGGCCGGCGGGCTGGCCGCAGCCGAGGAGCAGGTCGTCGATCTCGGTGGGATCGAGTTCGGGGACCTTCGCCAGAGCCGCGGCCACCATCTGCGTCGTCAGATCATCCGGGCGGATGGTCTTGAGTGAGCCCTTCATGGCTCGGCCGATCGGTGAGCGTACTGCGGAGACGATGACTGCCTCGGGCATGAAAACTCCTTTGTCAACTGCGGGGGTCTGCACTGTGTTGCAGACCACCCGTTCTGTGGCCTTCCCGACAACTTACGTTGCCGGGCGGCACCGGGGACATCGCCATCTCACTCAGCGACCCGCCGCGTCCGGGACGCGGACGCCTCCTCGATCGCGAGGAGTTCGTCGAGACGGGCAGGCGAGCGTCGTCGGGCAGTGCGTCGCCACAGGAAACGGTTGAGCGAGGCGGTCATTCGGGTCGACAGCTTGCGTGATTCCGCGGCCTCCGACACCTCGGGCAGGTCGGGCAGCGGTCCGCCGTGCCACATGCCCAGAGCGGTCGCGAGAACGGGCACGATCTGCATCGCCGCCAGTTCGTACCCCGCCGCGGACGGGTGGAAGTGGTCGGAGGAGAACATCCGGTCGGGGGCCGCCAGGAACTCCGGCGCCAGCAGATCGGCCAACGCCACCGGGTGGCCACCCGCCGCGCTGGTCGCGGCCGCCTGCGCCCTCGCCAGGCGCAACCCCCACGTCCGGACGACGGTCCGCAGGGGTTGGGGGATCGCGGTCACCACCCCGAGGTCGGGGCACGTTCCGACGACGACTGCGCATTCGCGGGCGCGGAGCCGTTCCACCGCTTCCCCGAGTCTGCGCGCCGACGCCCGAATCGAGTTCTTCGATGTGACGTCGTTGGCGCCGACCAGGATCACCGCGGCGTCCGGCGGCGGTCCGGCAACGAACATCGCGTCCACCTGCCCGCTGAGTCCGCGGGACGTGGCGCCGCCGATGGCCTTGGTGCTCAGCCGGATCCGCTTGCCGGTCTCGTCGGCGAGGCGCCTCGCGATCTGCACGCCGGGAACTTCGTCCGCCGACAGGCATCCCACCCCGGCGGCCGTGGAGTCGCCGAAGATCATCAGATGGACGTCGTACGGGGTGGTCCGCAGCCAGCGTTCGGGGACGGCGTCGCCGGGGGAGTAGACGCCGTCGGCCTCCGGCGGCTTGGCGACGTTGCGCCCGATCACACCGCGGGCCGCCGTCGCCTGGGACATCAGATAGGAGTACGCCACCCACGACAGCGTGCCTGCGCTCGAACCTGCCACGACAGCCGCGGCGCCGGCCTTCACTCCGCTCTGCCAGGTCCTCTTGGGCACTGGTCTCACCTTTCCGCTACCTGGTGCTCATCTCACGGGTTCCAGCGGACTGCGTCCGCACCAATCTAGTCGGATCAGGGCCCCCGTGCCGGACGTCTGTGAGCATCGGATCAGGGCATCTGGGAGCATGGAGGCATGCGCATCGCGGAACACGTCGTCGACCTGATCGGCAACACCCCTCTCGTCAAGCTCTCTTCTGTCATCGGCGAGAACCACGGGACCGTTGCAGCCAAGATCGAATACCTCAACCCGGGTGGAAGCTCGAAGGACCGCATCGCGGTCAAGATGATCGACGCCGCGGAGGCGTCCGGTGAGCTGAAGCCGGGCGGGACCATCGTCGAGCCCACGTCCGGCAACACCGGCATCGGCCTCGCCCTGGTGGCCCAGAAGCGCGGATACAAGTGCGTGTTCGTCTGCCCCGACAAGGTCAGCGAAGACAAGCGGAACGTCCTCAAGGCCTACGGCGCCGAGGTCGTGGTGTGCCCCACCGCGGTCGCGCCCGAGCACCCCGACAGCTACTACAGCGTCTCCGACCGGCTCGCACGCGAGCTCCCCGGCGGCTGGAAGCCCAACCAGTACTCCAACCCGGGCGGCCCGCAGAGCCACTACGAGACCACCGGCCCCGAGATCTGGGCCGACACCGACGGCAAGATCACCCACTTCGTCGCGGGCGTCGGCACCGGCGGCACCATCACCGGCACCGGCCGCTACCTCAAGGAGGTGTCCGACGGCAAGGTCAAGGTCATCGGCGCCGACCCCGAGGGTTCCGTGTACTCGGGTGGCACCGGCCGTCCGTACCTGGTCGAGGGCGTGGGCGAGGACTTCTGGCCGAGCGCCTACGACCCGTCCATCCCCGACGAGATCATCGCCGTGTCCGACGCCGACTCCTTCGAGATGACCCGACGTCTCGCCCGCGAAGAGGGCCTGCTGGTCGGCGGCTCCTGCGGCATGGCCGTCGTCGCCGCACTCGAGGTCGCCAAGCGCGAGGGCCCCGACGCCGTCATCGTCGTCCTGCTGCCCGACGGTGGTCGCGGATACCTCTCGAAGATCTTCAACGACAAGTGGATGGCGTCCTACGGATTCCTCCGCACCCCGCTCGACGGCAAACCCGACGAGAAGACCGTCGGCGACGTGCTGCGCGGCAAGTCCGGCGAACTCCCGGACCTCGTCCACACCCACCCGTCCGAGACGCTGCGCGACGCCATCGAGATCCTCCGCGAGTACGGGGTGTCCCAGATGCCCGTCGTCGGCGCGGAGCCGCCCGTCATGGCCGGTGAAGTGGCGGGCAGCGTCACCGAGCGCGACCTGCTCAGTGCCGTGTTCGAGGGCCGCGCGCACCTGGCCGACCCGGTGGAGAAGCACATGAGCAAGCCGTTCCCGCTCATCGGTTCCGGCGAGCCCGTGTCGGCCGCCACGAAGGCGCTCGGCGACACCGACGCGCTGATGGTCGTCGACGACGGCAAGCCCGCCGGGGTCATCACCCGCCACGACCTTCTCGGTTTCCTCAGCGCCGGTTCCTAGACAACACTGGTCCCCGCTGCGCACGGAACGTACGGTGCACAGCGGGGCGCCGGTGCGGTGTCCGTGAGGGGGAATCACAGTGGGTGCTCGTCTGCGTCGTGTTCTGGTGGTCCCGGCCGTCCTGCTCGGGTTCGCCGCCGCCGGATGCGGGAACAGCATCGAGGGTGCCGCGGTCGCGCAGTCGGACATCGACTCGGTCTCTTCGGGTACGTCGCCTTCGGAGGCATCCGCAGACTGCACCGCGCTGACGAAGGCACTCGGCCGCCTGGTGTCGGACCGGCCGCATCTCACCGAGGCCGTACTGCCCGGATCGACCGATCCGACGTGCTCGTGGTCCAAGGGACCGACCAACGTCATGAGCACCATCACCGCGTCGGTCAAGCCGCAGGTGACGGATCCCGCCGTCCTCGTCGAGATGCGGAACGGAACCAACGTCGTCCCCGACCCCCGTTCCGCCGAGTTCGGCGGGGTGGTCCTGGACGTCGTGGCCATGGCGCTGCTCACCCCGGAACACAGCATCATCGTCAACGCGCTCGACCCCTCCGTCAGCGACGCGACCAAGCTCGACGTCGCGTTCGCGATCGCGGAGTATCTGGAGAATTAGGTCCCCACTAGGCTGGGGGCCATGAGTGAGCAGCGCAGCAAAGCGGACAACATCAGCTGGCAGGGGTTCTCCACCAAGGCCGTGCACGCAGGATTCGACCCGGACCCGCAGACGGGCGCCGTCAACGTCCCGATCTACGCGAGTTCGACGTTCGCGCAGGACGGCGTCGGCGGCATGCGTAACGGATTCGAAYACGCCCGCACCGGCAACCCCACCCGACGACCGCTCGAGGCCAACCTCGCCGCCCTCGAGTCGGGCACCTACGGTCGCGCTTTCGGCTCGGGCATGGCCGCCACCGACTGCCTGCTCCGTGCCGCGCTCCGCCCCGGCGACCACCTCGTCATCCCGAACGACGCCTACGGCGGAACGTTCCGCCTGATCGACAAGGTCTTCACCCAGTGGGGCATCGAGTACACGCCCGCCGCGGTGTCCGACGTGGACGCGGTCCGGGCAGCCATCCGCCCCAACACCAAGCTCGTATGGGTGGAGACGCCCACCAACCCGCTCCTCAACATCGGTGACATCGAGGCACTGTCCGACATCGCGCACGAGGCCGGCGCGAAGATCGTCGTCGACAACACGTTCGCCTCGCCGTACCTGCAGCAGCCGCTGCAGCTGGGCGCCGACGTCGCGCTGCACTCGACCACCAAGTACATCGGCGGACACTCCGACGTCGTCGGCGGCGCACTCGTCACCAACGACGAGGAACTCGACACGGCGTTCGCGTTCCTGCAGAACGGTGCAGGCGCGGTCCCCGGCCCCTTCGACGCGTTCCTCACGCTCCGCGGCATCAAGACCCTCTCCCTGCGCATGGAGCGGCACAGCGACAACGCCGAGAAGGTCGTCGAACTGCTCACCGGGCACTCCGCGGTGTCGCAGGTCATCTACCCCGGACTCGAGTCGCACCCCGGCCACAAGGTCGCGGAGAGGCAGATGCGCCGCTTCGGCGGCATGATCTCGGTCCGCCTCGCCGGCGGCAAGCAGGCCGCGCTGGACTTCTGCTCGCGCACCGAGATCTTCACGCTGGCCGAGTCGCTCGGCGGCGTCGAGTCGCTGATCGAGCACCCGGGTGCCATGACCCACGCCTCCACCGCCGGTTCGCTGCTCGAGGTTCCGGACGACCTGGTGCGTCTGTCCGTCGGCATCGAGGATGCCGCCGACCTCGTGGGCGACATCGAGCAGGCACTGAAGTAGT